>JANNKF010000219.1:0-9743 GCA_031396165.1 Bacteroidales bacterium
TTTTTTTGAATATTTGTTCAGGTAGTCGATTGCCTCCTGATAATTTCCAAGATGAAGATTGCATATACCAGCGCTGTAAAGAGCAAGATTTCCTGAACTGGTGAATTTATAATCTTTAGCTATATCAATAAATCCCAAATAGTTCCCGTCACCATTCAATGCAAGCTTTAATGAGTCCATCTCAAGATAGCGTTCAGCCTGGTACATCTGCGACTGAGCCTCATTGTTCCTGTTACTCAGATATAATTTGCCAAGCCATACAATACCCACGAGTGCAACTAATACTCCCAGACCGATTATTAATGTCTTATAATTCTCCTCAAGAAAATGTTCCGTCTTTGACAGAGTCTGTTCAACGTTCGTAATAGTCTGTGGATTTTCGTCCTTTTTATTCTTAGCCATACTGGTCTTTACTTATTTACTTCAAAAATTTCCATCGCAAAAGTAATTTTTTTCAGGTAATTCTGAAACAATTATTCTAAAAAATAGAAAAATAGGCTGATTGGACAGCAAACTAAACTTAAACTATTAGTAGAATCTGCTTTTTAACCTGTTTTCAACTTTGTGACTTTTGTGCCTTAGTGGCAAATTTAAATGTTAATATTCTTCGCTTTCTTTCTAACTTTGTCAGCATAATGTTCACATATTTTAAGCCTGAATGTATTTAAGAAAACTGGTACTTACAAATTTTAAAAACTATGAGCTTAACGAGCTTGAGTTTTCCCCTAAGATAAACTGTTTCACAGGAAATAATGGAGTTGGCAAAACAAATATCCTTGATGCAATACATTATCTGTCTCTTACTAAAAGTTTTTTCAATAATATTGATAGTATAAGTATCAGGCATGGAGAAGATTACTTCATTATTCAGGGAACATTTGCTAAAGAAGGAGAGGAAGATAATATTTATTGTGCCTTTCAGCGCCAGAAACAAAAACTGCTTAAACGTAATAATAAGGAGTACCAGAAACTTTCTGATCATGTGGGTCGCTATCCGGTGGTTATGATTTCTCCGGCCGACAGTGCCCTTATTACAGAGGGAAGTGAAGATCGCCGAAGATTCATGAATAAAATAATCAGCCAGTATAATGCAGAATACCTCGAGTCGGTACTCAGGTACAGCAAGGCACTTCAACAGCGGAATAAGTTATTGAAAGATATCCGATCTTCTGGTAACTTTGATGCCGATACCCTGTCAGTATGGGATTCCCAGCTGGTTAAATATGGAAATTATATTTTTAAGGAACGAGAAGTGCTTGTAAGTGAGCTTATTCCTGTATTTCAGGAATATTATTCCATGATATCTTCAGGAAAAGAAAAGGTGGAACTCAGGTATAAGTCGCATCTGGCAGATTCCGGATTTCAGGAAGCACTTGACAATTCATTTACCAAAGACAGGATTCTCGAATACACAACCGTTGGGATCCATAAAGATGACCTGGTTCTGGAGATGGATGGTTTTCCTGTAAAATCACTTGGCTCACAGGGGCAACAGAAGTCGTATCTTGTAGCCCTCAAACTTGCAAAATTCGATTATATTAAACAAAAGGCAGGTTTTTCCCCGGTCTTATTGCTCGATGATATTTTCGATAAATTCGATGCTGAAAGAGTTGAACAGATAATCCGACTGGTTGGAAATCACCGGTTTGGACAGATTTTTATTACTGATACACATCAGAATCGATTGCAGGATATACTAACTTCGCATAATACTGATTATAAATTATTCAGAATTAATGATCGTAAAATTGATGAGGTAGCTCACAATTAACCTGAATACAATGAGAAGGAGTAAGACTATATCGCTGGCTGAAGCACTTAAGGATTATGTAAAGGTGATGAATCTTGAAGGCAAGCTCAACGAGGTTGGATTAATTAATTCCTGGGAAGATATTGTGGGAAAAGCAATTAGTTCACGTACATCTAAAATGTATATAAAAGACCAGATCCTCTATGTTCATCTCAATTCATCGGTTGTGAGGAATGAACTTCTTATGCTGCGTCAGGCATTGATAGAAAAATTAAACGAAAATGCAGGATCTGAGGTCATTAAGGATATTGTTTTCAGATGATTACACCATTTCAGGGGAAAAAAATAAAAAGAATTGCTAAATATTGAACTTTTTTGAGAGTAATTGGTTTTACTTTCAAATTGTCGTGATGAAAGGAAGTTTCAGAAATTTAGTTATTCTGTGTGTGTTTTCTGTGCTGATGCCACTCGGCATCTCAGGTCAGGTATTTGAGCGGATTAAGCTCCCGGAGCTTGAAAGCATACTGAATAATCAGGAAAACAAGTTATACGTAATTAATCTTTGGGCATCATGGTGTGCACCCTGCGTATCAGAACTTCCGGTTTTCGAAAACACATCGGTTGACTACGATACGTCCAAAGTGAGTTTTGTACTCGTAAGTCTTGATTTCCCCAGCCAGATTGAAAATCAGCTGATACCATTCCTGAAAAAGAACAATATTACACTCGATGTACTTGTAATGATGGATCTTGATTATAACTCATGGATAAATAAAATTGATCCCGGCTGGCAGGGTACAATTCCTGCCACACTTCTTTTTAATAATAATTTAAAACGACGGTATTTTCATTCGGGCGAGATTTCCGAATCGGAACTTAGAAGGCAGATAGATAGATTGTTGTAGTTGTTAAACCTTAATTTCAATATGTTATGAAAAAACTAATATTGTTTTCAGTGGTTACCTTTATAGGAACCTTATTGGCGGTGGCAAGAGGGCCATATAAACCAGGCGAATTTGCAACTGATTTTTCACTTAGAGATATAAGTGGTAATATGGTTTCACTTTCACACATGGAGAGTGCGAAAGGATTTATAGTTGTTTTTTCGTGCAATACATGTCCTGTTGTTAAAACCTATGAACAGAGGATAATTGATTTGCATAATGAATTTGCTGATAAAGGATTTCCTGTAGTTGCTATTAATAGTAACGACAGAAATATTTCACCGGGAGATTCATTTGAGGAAATGAAGAAACTTGCTGCGACGAGGAAATATGATTTTCATTATCTTTATGATGAATCACAGCAGGTGGCAAAAGAGTTTGGAGCTACCAATACACCTCATGTTTTCGTCCTTTTCAGAGAGGAAAACAATCTCCGGGTTGAGTATGCCGGAGCCATCGATAACAATGCGGACAATCCTGCTGCAGCGACTAAAAAATATGTCGCCGAAGCCGTTAATAAACTTCTGAAAGGCGAAGAACCAAGTCCTTCAGAAACCAAAGCTGTTGGTTGTGGAATAAAGTGGAAAAATATGTAGAGTGAAAAACAGTTATTCAAGTATCCTGTAAACCCCTCTGGAAAGTTTAATCGATTTATTCAGCAATTTATGAGATACGAAATTATAACTGGTTTTATCAGAGGTCAATACAACCTTTTTATTAACGATTTGGATTGAAACTGTTGCAGAGTTATTATTATGAAGTATGAAATCAGCCAGAAGGAAAGCTTTTTCAATGCCGTCACCCCTTCTGAAATTCCACACTTCATCCGGCAAAGCGAGTCTGTTGCCATCATAAACAGATTCATCAGCCATATTATGGAGTATCTCAAATACCTCTGCAACAGTTTTTTTATTAAGATCGGTAAAGCATACCGGATTTCTTTCAATGGCAGCTTTAATAAATGGCAGCCAGTCAGTTTTATCCATCTGGCGGTAGACATATAATGATAGGAGTGCCTGTTCAGATTTGTCGGCCAGTTTGTTAATCAGAGTTATAATTTTTTCACGGCTGTCATTAACTGTTATACTTATTTCAGGAGTACTGATGTAATTTTTATCGAAAACCGGGATCTTTGGCTCAATTGAAATAAACTCATTTAATTCCGTAAACATCTCCCTTATAATATCTTCATAACCCTTTCCGGCTGCCTTAATGAATTCAGTCTCAATTTCCGTTATAGACCTGTTTATATCACTTTCAAGTATTTCCTCAAAGCTATTGAGCAACAGTTTACCCTGGAGGGGACTTAAATGAAAATCATCACCGTCAATCTCCTGCACCAATGCTCCCCGTGTTTCTGAAGATACGTTATACCTGCTCGAGTGTTCGTATTCAAATAGTTTTTCAAGCAATATATATCTCCGGTTTCCGGAACAGTCGCACATATATTGAAATAATGACTTATACTTAGACTTAAACCTGAGAAAATTTATGAATATCAGTTTTGTAAGATCTGTTGAAAGAAATGCTCTAAGCTTTTGAGAAAAGAGCTCATATGCTTCTTTATTTATCGTCGCTTCATTCTGAATGGTGTGTATATAACCTGAAATATGTGAAACTATGGTTACCTTTTCGTTCTCCATTGCCCTTCTGGCCCTTTCAGACAACGAAGTTCCGTTGTACCACATGTTTTTGGTTACTATCCTCCTGTTGTTTGTAACCAGCCCATCTTTTTCAATAATAAAATTCTGAGAGTGCAAAGGTGTGGCAATCAGGAATATTTTTTCCAGTGGAATCCTCCCGACAACAAACATAGCTGCAGCATAAAGGGCAGACAGAGAAACACATTCCCCGGCACCTGTTGAAAAATTTTCTTTATAACGGAATGCTCCCATCGCCTCGATAGTTTCAGTCTTCCAGTAAGGAATAACATCAGAATCGAATTTGTCGAGACCAAAGTGCTTTCTGATATCTATATCGAAATAATATTTATCACCCTCATATCCGAAAAGTGCATTAGACTGTTTCAGCAACTCCATATCAAAAAAGTCGCTGAACCTTCCTATTTCAGCTGTCTTTGATGTGAGCCCCCAGGTTGCAAGATCGAGGTTAAAAACATAGTTTTGAATAATATACTGCTTAATCCGGTTGGCTTTATTGGTGAAGCTTTTCTTATCAATATCCTTAAACCAGGGATCGACTCTCCATTTCCATAATACAGGAGACATAATATCAGCGAGAATAAGCGGATAAAAAAGATCTGGAAATATAAAAATCTCCATGTCCGAAAGGGTATAAGCCGAGGAGTACTTTTCCAGAGTTTTTTTATCGGAAAAGTCCTTTTTAAGAATTGAATCCATACATGTTTTTAAAGTCTACAGAGCTAATAACAGTGAATTGTAGTTATTGTTTAATAGAACCTCTCAATACCGGAGAAGAAAAAATTGGCTTCAATGATCGCATTTTCGTAGCTGTCTGATCCATGAACTGCATTCATCTGAACAGAAACAGCGAAAGTTTTCCGGATAGTACCGGGTTCTGCCTTGTTTGGATCGGTGGCTCCGATGAGTTTTCTGAATGCTTCAACTGCATTCTCATGTCGCAGTATCATTACAACTACCGGTCCGGAAGTCATAAATTCTATCAACCCTTCATAGAATGGTTTGCCTTTGTGAACAGAATAGAAGGATTCAGCCTGTGGGAGTGTCAGTTTAACCATTCGCATTGCCGCAATTTCAAAACCTCCTTCATTTATCATTGCAAGAATTGGTCCGGTCTTACCTGTTCTGACAGCATTTGGCTTGATTATTGAGAATGTAAAATCGCTGTACATATGCTGATATTTAAGATACTACAATTCAAAATTGGACTTCATGAATATTTTTTATCTTTAACAACTCAAAAAATAAGTAGTAAAAGTGATAGATTTATCCAAATATACAAAAGAATTATCGAAACATTTCTCTTCTTCAGAGAATATCCTTCTTATATGTCACATCAATCCCGATGGTGATGCTATCGGTTCGCAACTGGCATTATATCACTATTTTAAATCTGTCGGCAAGACTGTAACTATGATGGCACCTAACCATCTTCAGGAGTTTTTAAAATGGATGGATGGAGCTGAACACATTAATATCTTTATCAAGGAGCAGAGAAAGTGCAGAAAACTGATAAAAGAGGCAGATCTGATCATTATGCTCGACTTTAATCATCCTAACAGGTTGGGTGAGGCTGAGGAATCTGTAAAAGCATCACATGCCAAAAAAGTTATTATCGATCATCACCTTGATCCGTCTGATTTTGCGGACCTTATTATTTCAGTGCCAACGAAATGCTCCACATCTGAACTGGTTCATGAGGTAATCTGCGAAATAAGCCAGACACCTTTTATTAACAAATCTTATGCTGAAGCCCTTTATGTAGGCATTGTCACCGATACAGGCAACTTTGAGTATGGTGCCTATACATCAAGAACATTCAGAATTGTATCTGATCTTCTTGATTCGGGTATTGAAAAGGGAAAAATACTTAACCTTATTTACAACAATTTTTCTTCTGATCGTTTAAGGTTGCAGGGTTACGCTTTGAATAACCGTATGGTTGTGCTGCCGGAACTGAAGAGTGCTTACATTTTCCTCACAAAGGCTGATCTTAAGGAATATAACCATGTGAAAGGGGACACAGAAGGATTTGTCAATATGCCGTTATCTATTAAAGGTATACATTTTGCAGCCCTGTTTATTGAAAAAGACAATTTCATTAAACTCTCTTTCCGTTCAAAAGGCTGTTTCCCGTCGAATGAATTTGCAGCACTTTATTTTTCAGGCGGAGGACATTTGAATGCTTCCGGTGGTGAATATTATGACACCCTGGATAATACAATTGCTCATTTTATTTCTTCTCTCAAAGAAAACTACTGGAGATTTGAGGGCAAAATGTAATGCTATGCATCAGAGATTTATTATAATTGTTCTCATTTCTGTCATTTTTTATTCCTGCAGAATCAACTCTGAAAAGCCTGTGGCTAATAAAAAACCGGGAACTGATGAGATGGCTGACCTCAATCGCTATCTGGTGAGGAAAGACAGGGAGCTGATACAGAACTATGCAGAGCGTAAGGAGTTGACATTGATCGAATCACCAACAGGTCTGTGGTACCAGATAACTAAAGAGGGGGAAGGAACTTTTTATAGCGACTATGATAAAGTAACATTTGATTATGAGTGCTCGCTGCTTGATGGCACCGGGTGTTATTCATCCAATACACTTGGACCAAAGAACGTAATTCTGGGTCGGAGCGGAGTGGAGGCCGGATTAAATGAAGGCTTAAGGATGCTTAAACCCGGTGGGGAGGCTATATTTATTTTACCACCATTCCTTGCCTATGGATTACCCGGTGATGGAAAAATGATTCCCTCGCGGGCCGTAATTGTTTATAATGTTCATATCTTGCCCACCAAATAATTTAAAGCACTATTTAACGTTAGAATAACAGTTTACTAAAAAATTAAAAAAATGAATTTATGATTAAGAGAAATAGTTTTTCCATAATGCTTGCTTTTTTTGTTGTTATTATATTAACACTAGGTTCATGTAATCCCACCAAGGATTTTGAATTACAGGAAAACCTCCTGATCCAGAATTACCTGAGTGATAATCCAACACTAGCCTTCGTACAGCAAACCAGCGGACTATATTACCTGCCTATTCTGGAGGGCACCGGAACACCCCCTGTAAAACATGATACTGCGTATGTAAAATATACAGGAAAGTTTTTAAACGGAACTGTTTTTGATACCAATATAGGTGAAAGCAGAACAGATACCCTGAAAGTACCTGTCGATGAGGGTTGGATGATAAAAGGTTTTGATGAAGGGTTAACACTGATGAAAGTTGGTGAAAAAGCCATGCTCCTGGTACCCTCAAAATTAGGTTATGGACCATCAGGTTATTACATAATTAATGGTTATACCCCGCTTCTATTTGACGTTGAACTGGTGAGAATAAAAAGAGGTCCGGGAAAATAGGTCTACTGCATAACAAAAACAACCAGCTTGTCATTTACGTTTGGTGGATTTCTTTTCCAGTCTGAAATATTCTTTGTTCTGATTGTTTCTGTCGGCAGCGTAATGTCTATTGCTATGCAGAGCCTTGTGCCATTCTGACAGGTAGATAAGATCGTTTCCACAAGTTTTTGATTTCTGTAAGGAGTCTCCATAAATATCTGGGCGAATCCTTCATTGGCTTTTCTTTCAAGCTCTCTGAGCTTTGCAGCACGTTCAGCAGGCTTAACAGGCAGGTAGCCGTTAAAAGTGAAATTCTGACCATTCAGCCCTGAAGAGATTAGGGCCATAATAATTGAAGATGGCCCTGATAAAGGAGATATTACAAGGTTTTTTTTATGAGCCAGATAAACGATCTTTGCTCCGGGATCTGCAATGCCAGGGAGGCCTGCCTCACTCATTAACCCTATATTATTTCCGTTCATTGCAGGTTCCAGAAATTCTGTTAAATCAGACTCAGCAGTGTGTTCATTCAATTCAAAGAAAATGGTATCGTTAATTGGGAAAGTCTTATCGATCAGTCTTAAAAATCTCCGCGCACTTCTGATATCCTCAACAATAAAGTATCTGAGTGCTCTGGTCAGACTGATTACTTTCTCAGGTATGACCTTCGAAAAGTCGTCACCTCCTAATGTTACAGGTATAAGGTAGATACTGCCTCTCACGTTAAACAGATTGTTTATTCAAATATAGTAATTATACATCATGCTAACATAGTAACAAAAAATATCATATCTGTTGCCTTTTATTGTATTTTAGCATAGGTTTGTTATGAAATATCTTAATAGTGAAAATAACATTTCTTGGAACCGGCACTTCTCAGGGTGTACCTGTAATTGCTTGTGAATGTAGCGTATGTCAGTCTCAGGATGAGCACGATAAAAGACTCAGAACCTCACTTCTTCTTGAAACGGAGGATACGACCCTGCTTTTTGATGCAGGTCCCGACTTTCGACAACAGATGCTGAGGGCTCATGTAACAAAACTTGATTCAATTTTACTGACTCACGAACATAAAGACCATATTGCAGGACTTGACGATGTACGCGCTTTTAATTATAAGAGCCAGGATGCAATTGATATTTATGCAGAAGAAAGGGTTCAGAAAGCTCTGAGGAAGGAGTATTCTTATGTATTTTCGGAATATCAGTATCCTGGTGTCCCAAAAATGAGGCTAAATCCGGTAAGTGATCTAAGGTTTAGTATAAAAGGAATTGATATTGAGCCTATAAGAGTATTCCATTACAGACTTCCTGTATATGGATTCAGGATTGGGAATTTTGCCTATATTACGGATGCAAATTATATACCGGAAGAGAGCAAAGAAAAATTATTTGGTGTTAAGTATCTGGTTATTAATGCACTAAGAAAAGAGAAACATATTTCTCATTTTAGCCTGAGGGAAGCTATCGATATTATACGCGAAATATCTCCTAAGAAGGCATATATAACTCATATAAGTCATCAGATGGGTTTTTATTCTGATCTGGCAGGAGAATTGCCGTGTGGCATTTCATTGGCTTATGATGGACTGACTTTTTTGTGCAATGAGTAATCAAATGATACAGAGCACTCATTTTTTCTTGTAAGTTGAATTCAGTTTTTTCTGGTAACCTGGCGAAAAATAGTATCTGTTTCTGCCGAGCTGTTCTGTTCTTGACTTTGATTCCTGTTTGCGTTTTTTATAATAGGTATTCTTTCTGGCGGGAGAACATGATGTCACCATAGCAATGAGCAAAAGGATCAGGAAGTACTTAAATATTATTTTTGCTTTAGACATTAATACAACCTGTTTTGAATCATCTCTAAAAATACAACATTTTTGTCTAAATGAAAAAAAATGAAAGAAGAATGTGATCGGATTAGCATTTTTCTATTTTCAGATATGATTTTATTTTATGATTTCTATGTTCTAACTTGCGACGGAGAAATTTTCAATTTATCTTAAATGATTCAAAAATTAAAGTTCAGTTGCCTTTTGGC
>JANNKF010000221.1:0-3666 GCA_031396165.1 Bacteroidales bacterium
GCATCGATGAAATTTCCATAATGACTTGAACCACCCGGAGCTGCAAGATATGCTGTTTCGCCTGCTTTTTCTTCCGGTACCACATCTGATCCGGCGAAAGGTTTCTTCTCGCGTTTCCTGTAGGCTTTCCATTTACCACCATCAATCTCCACATAGCCATCTGTTCCATAGAACATATTGCCGATTTCTATTCCCATACCCGATTCGCCATTTGTATAACGGCCGCGTGTTCCGAATTCAAGTACCTTACCATCTTTGTATTTAAACAGGGATGTCTGGGTATTGGGTGTTTCCTGGGCACATTCTTTAGGGTTAATTCCAAAAATACCACCTGACGAATAGACAGTCAATGGATGTTCATTCTTATTCAGACCCCAGCGTGCTATATCAAACTGGTGAGGACCCTGATTGGCAGTATCGCCTCCACCGGTTGCCCAGAACCAGTGCCAGTTGTAATGTACCTTTTTTTCATTATAAGGCCTTTCCTGAGCTGGTCCCTGCCACATATCATAATGCAGAGTTGCAGGAGGTGTTCCATCCGGTGCAATACCGAAAGAATCGCGTGCTTTGAAACATAAACCACGTGCCATAAAGACTTCACCAATACCACCATCGTGCAGAAACTTAATCGCCTGCATTACGCCTGGAATAGAACGGTTCTGGGTACCTGTCTGAACGCGGACATTATATTTCCTGGAGGCCTCAACCATTTTCCTGCCTTCAAAAATATTATGTGTGGCAGGTTTTTCAACATATACATGTTTTCCGGCCTGACAGGCCCAGATAGTTCCAAGTGCATGCCAATGGTTGGGAACAGCAAATGAGACAGCATGTATCTCCTTGTCGTCAAATACCTTGCGCATATCCCATTCTGTTTTTGGTGTTTCACCGGTTTTATCAAGAACTACTTTTTGCTTTGGTGCAAAGTATTGTTCATCTACGTCGCAGAGTGTCCGAAGCCTCACATTTTTGGTATCTTTCATACCGCACCAGCTGTTTATATGTCCGCCACCCTGTCCACGGATCCCGACAACTGCTACATTAATACGATCGTTTGAACCCTGAATAGAGCCATACGATTTAGCGCTGAAACCCATTCCGCCAATTGTAATGGCGGCAGTTCCCATTGCTGACTTTTTAATAAAATCTCTACGGTTTGTCATTTTTATGTGTATTTAAGGAGTTGATATGTATAATTAAGAAATTAATGTTCTCAAATCTTCAATTTTAAAGGAATGTAAATTAGTAATTATTTGAACTACTCAGGAAATAATTTTAAAATTAATTCACCAAAGCAGTTTTGTGTCAAAAATTAAATGCTTCATTTCCTTTTTTTAATGAAACATAAGATAAATTTATCCGTTTAACATTAATTACCTGTAATAATCACATTTTAATTCTGAACAGATGGTCAAAATTTATCATATGAAGATCAGATCAGTGCTGCTGTTTGTTGTATTGGGTTTATTCAGCGGAACTGCAGAAAGTCAGACATCTATGCCGCAAGAGCTCACCAGTGGAACAATTGCCGAACAGTTAAACTACCTTGAGCAGAAAACAAGGATCTATGAATACTACAGGGCAATCAGAGAAGACATGTTCCAGAAAATAAAACTTAATCTGACTGATACACTTACAGCTAATTACAATAATATCCTGCTTTTGAAAAAGGAAAATGTTTCATTGAAGCAATCTATTGATACGCTCTCATCAACTCTTGAATCAACAAAAGTGAGTCTTAAGGAAATGACTGACACCAAGAATAGTATTACAATATTGGGCCTGGAGGTCAATAAGACCTCCTATAACTCTGTAATGTGGATTATAGTAGCAGGGTTATTGGCTGCTCTGGCATTCGGATTCCTTGCTTTTAAGCGAAATCTGGATATTACAAGCAACAGGAAGAGCGAACTGGATGAGCTGAAAAATGAGTTTGAAGAATACCGTAAGACCACCAGAGAAGCTCGTGAAAAAATGTCGATGGAACATTTCAAAGAGATCCAGAGACTTAAAGGTGTACAGTAATATTGGCTACTACATCAGTTCAATAAAATTTTCAGTTTCCACGTACCAGTCAATCTCCTGAGAGCTATTATTTTTCAGAGATTGCATGGACTCTTCATGCAATTATTCATACTTCAACATTCATGATCTGATTGCCAGAATATCTTCTATAGTATTCTGGTATTCATACATACTTCATTCAACCTTAATCCATTCTTAATGAAGACACTTTAATCTTGGTCTAAATTTGATCCTGATAAAGTAGGTTCAATTTAATTACCAGTCGAATAATAGATAAAAGGATCAAACAAGCAGATCTAAAAATAACCGGGAATGTTGACAGGAGGAGATAGTTCATACAGATTAGTGGGCTATTCCGGAGAAAGGGGTTGAGTAATTCTGGTCAGTATTATTATGAAAAACAAAAATTAACCAATAATAAATTATGCAAAGAGTTTTACTTAATCCATCAAAAATGAAACGTACAAAACAAATTATCCTAATGGTGATGGGAATTCTATTCCTGTCATCTGCTACATGGGCACAGTTACCTTCGTCGTATCAATGCTCGGTCAGAAATGACTTCCTTGTATCTTCAAAGGTCTATGAATTCGATGTCTACCTACAAAACTTGGATAACTTCCGTGTTTTTGAGCTGGCATCTTTTTATGGAGCCATTAATTTCAATGCTGCCATAGTGAACGGTGGAGCTATTACAATGACTGCAGTACCCGGTTCTTCAGAACTTGTACCAGATCAGAGGCCTATAGATTTTCATTTTGAAACAGCAGAAGGCTACATGGAAATCTGGGAGCAGCCGCTTACCAGTGAGACACAACTTTTAAAGGGTTTTGGTACTCCAATTTCCCGCTCAACCCCAGGAACAAGGGTTGTTCGTATAAGACTGACAAATTCAGTTGATTTTGGTGTAGCCTCCCCCGATTTCACTTTCAAATTTACAGGAACGACAGATTTTACTTTTGTTAAGGCATTTGATCAGACTTCTCCATTCCCAGTTACTGATATCACTACTCAGTCATCCCATACGATGGCAGCAATGATCAATCCTGTATTAAATGCGCCTGTTTTAGCATTCGACATGACCGGTACCTATGAATACTGTATAGATGACCGTGATGGGGAACCGATTGGTCTTACCGGCTCAGAGGCCGGAGTAAGTTATCAACTCCTTAGAAATAATATTACTACAGGATCTCCGGTTGCAGGAACCGGCTCCACTATTACATTCGGTAAATATTTAGAAGGTACTTATACTGCCTCTGCCGTTCGAGTGGGAACCGATTTAACAAATAATATGACAGGATCAGCAGTTCTGACAGAAAACCCATTGCCAGCTGCAGTCCTCAGCGGTACAGCAAGAATCTGTAAGGGGACCAGCACTACTTTAAGCGTCGACCTTGACGGTACAGCACCTTGGAGTATTACTTATTCTGCAAATGGAGCGACTCCTGTAACGCTTACAGGAATTATGGCCAGTCCTTATACATTTAATGTATCTCCCTTATTAACAACTACATATGCCATAACAAATGTAACTGATGCCAATTTATGTTCAGCCGTTGGGCTTGGAACTGCTATAGTGTCTGTAGATTTGAATTCTGAGGGTGGAGACCTTTCTGGTGCTGGTAATCAGACAATCTG
>JANNKF010000222.1:0-2352 GCA_031396165.1 Bacteroidales bacterium
AAGTCGGCACCGGCTTTCACCCCGAACTGACCGGACGCGAGAATATCTACCTGAACGGCGCAATTCTGGGAATGAAGCGTGATGAAATTACCCGAAAATTCGATGAAATTGTGGATTTTTCTGAGGTTGAAAAATTTATTGACACACCCGTCAAGCGTTATTCCAGCGGTATGTACGTGCGGCTTGCGTTTGCGGTAGCGGCACACTTGGATCCGGAGATTTTGGTGGTGGATGAAGTGCTTGCTGTTGGCGATGCGGAATTTCAAAAGAAGTGTTTAGGGAAAATGGGGGATGTGGCAATCGAAGGGAGGACAGTGTTGTTCGTAAGCCATAACTTAGATTCAATAAAAAAACTATGCAACAAAGGGATATTACTTAGCGAAGGAAGGTTGAAAGTATACAATGATATTTATAGTGTCATTCAAGAATATACTAGTGTCATTGAAATAAACGAGAAAAACGCGAATCCAGTGGATGTCTTTAATAATATTCGAAAAACTGGGACAAAAGAAGTAAAGGTAACCAAAGTCGGCATTAAGGATGTACAAAATAACTATAAATTGGAGTTCTTAATTGGAGAACCATTTATTATTGAATTTGATATTGAGAATGAAAATAGGCCCTCCAAAAATATAAGTTGTTGGTTTAGTTTTTCAACATTAAATGACACGAAATTGGGTACATCAATACAATACGACCAACAAAGTTATGAAATTTCTGGTCATAGAAAAGTCAAAATTACAGCTGAATTTCACGATAACGTGTTTTTCCCTGGAAAATACTACTTGACAGTTGGCATATTAGGGAAACACTTAGACATTTTGGATTGGTGTGAGAATGTGGTTACCATTAAAATATTGCCCACGTTTTGGGCCAATTCGCGTCCTTTTGATAATCGAATAGGAACGCTATCTTTAAGATCTACCTGGAAAATAACTTCGTAATGAAAATGATTAAAAGCTCAATTAAATCTTACATGAATTGGATTATGGATATTTACAATAATTTTAAGAAGTTATTAAAACGTAACGATATTAGCCGATGGAAAAATGTGGAAAATGAAACATATAAATGGGATGAGCGAAACATCATGATCGCATCATTTATTCCAGAGGGTTTATCAGTATTAGATATAGGCGCAGGCGCTCAAACCCTGAAAAGACACTTAAAAGGCAATAAATATGTACCTTGCGATATTGTTCAACATCCGGATACTCTATATTGCGACTTAAATAATAATATTTTTCCGAAAATTATTGAGAAATTTGATTATGTTATTTGCAGTGGTGTGATAGAGTACTTAATTAATTCCTATGAAGTGGTACAGAAATTGCCTGACTTTGGACGTAATATAATAATATCTTATGCTCACTTTTATGAAGGACATAAAAAAGAAGACCGATTAGCATCGGGGTGGAAAAATCATTTTACCAAAAAGCAAATAGAAGAAATATTCAGGAAAGCGAAAATTTCATGGGAGATTTTAGGCTACTGGAATTATCAGATAATTTATTTACTTTAGCGAGAATATTGACCTCATATCATATTTATGCATATAAGACCAACGTTGGCGATTACCTTTCTGCTTTTGCAATTAAAAAATATTTAAAGATAAATACAGAAGATTTGTTGGGGGATGGTGAATATTCTGCTAAGACCCTAAATGCCATCTGCAATCTCAAAAAAGAAGACATTGTAATTATGGGTGGTGGAGGTCTTTTAATGGATTATTTTTTGCCTTTGTGGAATACTATTATCAATAATTATAAAGGTTATAAATTAATTATCTGGGGTATTGGCGAATGCCTGAACAAGCAAGCTTTATACACTGGTCTACCAAACGATGTAATAAAATCAATTGCTGAAATTGCAACTAAAATATCAGTCAGAGATTATTCATCTCAAAAAAGGTTTTCTGATTATGGCTTTTTATCAGAAATGGTTGGTTGTCCAAGCACCATGCTGGCAGCTTCTTGGCCGAAGCGGAAAAAGAAGTTTTTGTTGCATGTGGTTCACTCTCAACTCGTAAAAGATACATTGCCTTATTGGAGGGATTCGTGTATAAAACTTGCGTCGCAAATGGGCTTACATTATGTTGAGATTAATCATATTTTTCCTCGAAAAAAAGTAAAGAGATTTCTATACTGGATAGCCTTACGCTTTTATTATGAAAATGTTGGTTTAATTGTGTCGTCAAGATTGCACGGAATAATCCTTGGTAGTACTCGTTGTGTGCCGATAATTCCAATATCGAATGATCATAAAATAGAATCGTACTGGACAGGTACGTTAGAAGGGAAAGGTATTTTATCCCCATCTAATTTCGATATCCTAGGGCAATTTGTCTTATCA
>JANNKF010000264.1:0-3173 GCA_031396165.1 Bacteroidales bacterium
CCACCCCTCCTTCAAAAGGAGGGGAAATTTTTTTATGCAGTTTCTCATTCATCCCCAAAGCTTAGGTTGACAGCTATGCCCTTCAGGAGGATTTGGGGGAAAATATTCTATTCAGCAATAAACTTCAGCAACGGTATTAAAATCATTTGCCCCTTTTCGGCTTTATATGAAATTGTTGTTACGAGCTTTCCATCTTTATCTTTTTCACTCAAATGTGTCTGCCGGATATATGGATTCATTTTTGAGATAAATATAAGAGCGCGCTCCTTCGCCTCATCACTGAATTTCGCAAAAGTCGGGTGAACAACTGCAATAAGCTCAGAGAGTTCGCTCTTGCTGGTCATTATGGCTCCTTTTACCGGTGGCATATTTCCTCCATCGGTTGATATAAGAACAGTCCCGCCAGATGGAATCCAGTTTAGCCAGTTCATTTCATCGCCGGCATCTTTCAAAGATCCTCTTGTAATTATAAGATTTGCATAATAATTCCGCATGGCATCTTTATACAAAGGCGGTAGTTTTGTTGCGGCAATATAACCTGCAATAAGACGGCAATTGTTGTAGTGGTCAATATTGAAATTATAATCATCAGCAACAAGCTGACCATTATTATTAATAAGGTGAGTGGCAAGTAGCGAAATAAGTGTCCTGAACTCCACAATCGTAGTATCCACCCCGGGATTATTTCTTTTAATAGTCTCACGCATTGTTCCTGCATATGATGACCTGGCTGAAGCAGTTATATTGAACCCGTCAAAGGATAATTTTATCTCGCGTGGAGTTTCATCAAGCCGGGCTGGAGTGAGCACCAGGCGTGTAACCTTTTTCCGGCCTTCATCTTCAAGTAGCGGTTCAGTAATAATCTTATTATCAGCGACAACTGCTTCTGCATCAATTTCGAATGATCCGGAAGCCAACCCTCCTGCAGAAACTGTAACCCTTATTTTGCCAGGGTTCCCTGTTGATCTTATTACATTTGAAACAGGCATATCAATATACCACACTCCCTCCATCTCATGATGGCGGTCAATATCAGACTCATATACAACAGGGCCTGCAAAAACAGCAGGACCCGATATATTCCACTTAATTGAGTTGTTTGCTCCATAAACATGGGTTCCGCTTGCATCTGTAATGTCAGCAGTTACTATAGCAACTGAACCCCGGTCAGCAGGAAGTTTCTTATGAGAAGATGTCAGAAAAATTTTTGCAGGGTCTCCGGCCATTACAATCTGTGTTGTAATATTGGTTCCATTTTTACTTCCAACTGCCGTTATTGTTCCCTTTTCAATTGGAATCTCTTTGAATGTAACAGTATGAAAATTAGCTGCATCCAGGTTCTGAATCCCTTTACTGACTCCATTTATCTTAAGTTCGACCTTATCACAATTTGAATTTACGACAATATCTCTTTTCTGACCCAGATATTGTGACCTCCAGTAATGTGGCTGAATAAATACCATCGGTTTTTTAGCATAGGTTGCCTGCCAGAAATAGTAGGCATATTTGGGTACCCTGTATACATCAACATAACCTTTAGGGTTCACATGAAGAAGAGGCGAATTAAGATATTCCCGGTCGGCACCATGGTCCTCATAGAGCCATGTGCTGAGGTTCCCTGTACCAAACAAACCACTGGCTTTAAGCATATTCTGCTGATGTTCTTCAGTTCCGGTATGCTGACCGTCGGTGGGTTCCAGGTCTTTTACATCCTTATTATACCATCCCCGGATAGTGCATCTGAGCAGGTTTTCTATGGGAAGATTATCATCGGTATGCTTAACATAAATTCCTGCAGAGCCGTCTGAAACACGCCGGGCCGTGAGTATTCTGGTTGTGTCTTCAGCCACGGCAAATTTAGAATCTACAGCGCGATTGGTTTCATTTCCCATACTCCAGATCATGATACTCGGGTGGTTACGGTCGCGTCTGATCATTTCTTTCATCTGCTGCTCCTGAACCACGGCTGAGAAGTCCTGATTCTTTATACTCGGCGATTCCTCATCAATTATGATTCCGTACCTGTCGGCAAGGTCATAAACATACCTGTCATTCGGATAATGTGCTGTACGCATGAAGTTATAATTCAGGTTTTCTGCTATATCCTTTAAATCCAGATCGGTTATCCATTTCGGAATAGCATCTCCCAGCCACGGATATTCCTGGTGACGGTTTCCGCCATGGAGAACCACCTTCTTTCCATTCACATACAGGAAGTTTTCCTTGTAATCCCATTTGAACCATCTGAATCCCAGGGGGCTGTTGTATGTATCAACCGGATCTTTACCATCGATTACTTCAGAATAGACCCGGTAGAGATAAGGCTTCTCATTCGACCAAAGCGTTGGATTTTTAACTGGTTTGAATGTCTGATCAAATTTAAATAGTTGCCCGGCTGTGATTTCTGCAGAGGATTTTACCACCTGTACAATTCTGTTGGCTGCATCGAAAATTGTTGTCTGCAGTGTGCAGCTTTTCTTAACTATATTATCATTTTTCACCCAGGTCTGCACTCTTACAACAGCTTCTTTTTCATTAACAGAAGGAGTGGTTACAAATGTCCCACCCTCATGGCTTGCAGATCCCTGCATTGGAATATAAAGGGAATTTTTTAATACAATAGTAACATCGCGATAGATCCCACCGTAAACATTGAAATTTCCTGCTGCCATAGGCGGAATTTTAAACGGATCTTTTTGGCGGTTATTTACTGCTACAGCAATTACATTATCGTCCCCGGACTTTAGATGCGGAGTAATGTCAAAATCAAAGGAGCCATATCCACCCTTATGATCTCCGAGATATTTACCGTTAATCCAAATTTTACAATACTTCTGTACCCCTTCAAACTCGATAAACACTTTTCTTCCCTCATATTCTTTATTTATAGAGAAGTGTTTCCTGTACCAGCCCCAGCCGGTCCACCAATATGGATTGTCGTTTTCAGAGGCATTTCTTATAAACGGATGAAGTTCGCCGGTTGTCTCAAAGGTACTCCAGGTATGAGGAAGGCTAACTGCTATCCACTTTGAATCATCAGTTCCGGGCGCTCGCGGTGTGCGTGGCCTTCGGGCACCACCGGGCCGAGGGCGGCGCCGGCTACCCGCGGACGGTCGACGGGACCTCGCTCTCCGCGGCCACGAGCGTGATCAAGATCTGCGACGTATACGAGG
>JANNKF010000306.1:0-6704 GCA_031396165.1 Bacteroidales bacterium
GCATTTATCTGGGAGCAGATTGACGGGAAAAGAAATGTTGAGGAGATAATTTCATTAGTAACAGAAGAATATAATATAGAAAACAAAAAGGCTGAAGAGGATGTTTTCTCTTTTATTGGGAATTTGAGGAAGTATCTGATAATAATTTAATTCGATAATTTTATATTTTTAATGAATAATTGCCGATATAACCTCTTTGTGCCCCCAACCACTATTTAGGTGAGGTGCCCCCCAACCCCCATATATGGATGAGGTGCCCCCCAACCCCCTAAAGGGGGAGTTAATTAGTGGATGGATTTATAGCCCCTTTAGGGGGAAGGGGGCAAAAACAAGGGGAAGAAGAGGACTTATATTTTCGAGTTATTTAATTGCAATGAGGAATTACAATTTAAATATTGCCGGGTATTGTATCGAATTTGAAGCAGCAGCTTCGGGTCCGGAATTAATTCCATCTGAAAGATTCCTTAGAAACTTATGTGACAAGAGAGAATGCGATCTGCTAATAACTGTTCACTCCGGGGCATTCACACTTCCTCACGGTGCTGAAAGGGTGTTTCATGCTCCATTCGTTGAAGAAGTAAATGGGATACTATTACGTAATAAGGCAAATTTCTGGAGCATATGGAAACACAAGTCGGACCTCTTCATCAGGACTATCTTTCCCCTGTCATCTGCTGAAAAGAATGCTGTCTTGAAATTCTCCCTGACTACAAGTAAATGGGATCTCTGGATTGATGGTGATGATAAGGATACAGATCCGTTTGAATATCCGCTTGACGGACTTATCCTCTATTATCTTACGGCTATACATGGCGATATAATGATACACGCCTCTGGAGTGAATAACCTGGGACGAGGATTTCTGTTCAGCGGGATATCTGGCAAGGGGAAATCGACTATGGCAGAGTTGTGGGATAAAACAGGTGCCAGAGTGGTTCACGATGACAGACTAATAGTACGCAAAAACGGCACCGGATATATAATGTACAACACCCCGGTTTACAATAATGATGAACCACATGAATCACCGTTAAATAAAATATTCATAATAGAACACGGTATAGAAAACAAGCTCATCCCCATAAAAGGAGCTCAGGCAGTAAGTCTGGTTATGGCGAATTGCATTCAGCATAACTGGGGTCATGACCTGGTTGCAAGGCTTCTGGGTTCCGTATCGATAATGTGCGGGACAATACCAGTTGTCAGGCTTTCCTTCAGACCCGACAGAAGTGTAATAGATCATATCCTTGAAAATGAATAAGTATCTTAATAAACAGACGCTGGTTAAGGATATCAGTCTTACGCTTTTATCTGAAGGTAAGACCATACGTATAAAGGCACACGGGTATAGCATGTTTCCCTGCATTAAACCGGGTTCGATGCTATTGATTGAACCGTTCAAATTAAAGGAGTTACCTGTTCCGGGAGAGATTATTGCCATAAAAAGAGATGCCGGGCTAATAGTGCACAGGCTGAATAAAATAATTACAGATAACGGAGTTACAAGTTATATAGCAAGGGGCGACAGCAATGCATATGCCGACAGTCCGGTGAAAATTGACATGATCATAGGCAGGATTGTAAGGGCGGAGACCACGGGTGAAAACCAGGTGCTGGCGGATATAAGGATTAACAAACGCCCAAATTACATAATGAATAGATTAAAAGTGATATTTATATTTTTAAAGAAAAAAATCCACTAGTCGGATGCCCCCAAAATCCCATTATTTGGGTGAGGCGCCCCCAACCCCCCTACTTGGGTGATGTGCCCCCCAACCCCCTAAAGGGGGAGTTAATTAGGGGATGGATTTATACCGCCTTTAGGGGGAAGGGGGCATAAAAATGAAGGAAGAAGAAACTATATGAAAGAAAAGTTAAAGTTATTTAAAGAGTCGTTAAAGCTTGTATGGCAAAGTGCGCCGGCGTGGGCAGTGGCCAATACGCTACTTTCTGTTATCAGGGGTATATTTCCATTGCTGCTGGTGTGGCTCCTGAAAGGAGTGATTGATGCAATTACTGAAGCATCAAACGCTGATCAGGCAACTTCATTCAACAAGATCCTCTGGCCGGTAATTGCTGTTTCGGTTGTTTGGCTTCTCGATGAAGCATCTTCAGATTTCAGCAATTTTGTCCGTAAAAAACAGTCGTTGAAACTTGAAGTTTACATGTATAACCTGCTTCATTCCAAGGCAATAAAACTGGACCTGATAAGTTTCGAACAACCCGAATATTTTGATTGTCTTACACGTGCTTCGCGCGATGCACCATGGAGACCTAACAGTATCCTGAACAATTTAGTTTCTGTTTTCAGGGCTTTCATATCTCTTCTATTGATGGCAGGACTAATTCTGACACTTCACTGGAGCCTTGCTGTGCTGTTACTGGTAGCAAATATTCCAGGAATATGGCTGAGACTCCATTATGCGGAGATCCTGTATAATTTTCAAAGAAAGCAGACACCTGAGGCAAGAAAGTCGGCCTATTTCAACTGGCTGCTAACAGGTGACAGACCATCGAGAGAGATCAGGCTTTTCGGCCTCGGAAATTATTTCAAGGAGTTGTTCAGAAAGTCTTTCCTGAAACAAAAAGATGAAGAGATCAGAATTATCAAAAAAAGAACCTCTATTGAACTTGTATCCAATCTATTTAAGGCTGCGGCACTTTTGTTTACGCTATTGTTCATTGCCCGTGAAACAGTAAACAAAACAATTACTTTAGGTGAAATGGCGATGTTTCTTTTAGCATTCCGACAAGGGATGATATATATTAAAGATCTGTTCGGATCCTTAGCAGGACTTTATGAAGACGGACTTTTTATCGGCGATACCTTTGAATTTCTTCAATTAAAGGAAAAAATAACTGTGAGAGAACCTAAAGTTGTTATAGGTGAGCTTACTAAAGAAATTTCGGCAGAGCAACTTTCATTCACTTATCCCGGGAATAAATTCAGTACAATAAATAATATTTCCTTCAATATAAAAAAAGGTGAAGTAGTGGCACTTGTTGGAGCAAACGGATCGGGAAAAAGTACACTCGTGAGATTACTCTGCAGACTTTATGATCCGGATTCCGGTTCGATAAAGTACGATAATACAGATATCAGACATATTGAAGCTGAAGAGTACAGAAAGCAATTTTCTGTCGTATTTCAGGATTTTATGCTTTACAATCTCAGTGCGGGAGAAAATATCCGTCTGGGTAATATATCAAAGAGCGAATCAGAGGTTAAGATAAAAAGCTCGGCGGGCCTTACAGGGGTAGATAAACTGATTGAAAATCTGCCCAATGGTTACAATACCCTCATAGGGAACCTTTTTGATGAGAGTCGTGAATTAAGCTGGGGAGAGTGGCAGAAGATTGCACTGGCACGGGCACTCTTCAGGGAGGCCCCCATTCTAATCCTTGATGAACCATCGAGCGCGCTGGATTCCGAAACGGAATATGAGATATTCAACCGTTTCAGGGAGATTGTTAAAGATAGAACATCAATATTGATCAGTCACCGGTTTACCAATGTTTCACTTGCTGACAGAATAATTGTTTTAGATAAGGGAGAGATAGCAGAGAGCGGAACACACGATGAGCTTATCAGCCGGGGCGGCATTTATTTTAGCATGTTCAACAAACAGAGCAGCAGGTTTAACCGATGAGCAGTGATCTGAACATAAGAAAAGAAGAGGAACTTCTGATTGAACTATGCCGGATGGAGTTCAATACAGAGCAGCTGGGGAAGATCAGGATAATAGTTCATGAAGTCAGCGACTGGCACTATATCGGGAAACTCGCGAATGCACACGGAGTAGCGGCACTTGTCTGGCATAACATTGAAAAACATAACATTTCTGATACCATTCCAGATGCTGTAATTTCATTTCTCCGGGGAGCCCTAATGAGGAGTCTGAGCCGCAATGCGTTTAACACAAAATCGATAGGTGAAGTACTCAGGCTGCTAAATGCAGAAAATATCAAGACAGTTATTCTGAAGGGTATGGCATTGGAAAACAGTGTGTATGGCAATTCTGGACTAAGACAGATGTCGGATGTTGACATCCTTGTCGCACGTAATGAATGTCTAAAGGCGCGAAAGACCCTGATGAATAACGGGTTTGAATCTCTTCCTGTAAAATCGGTATTTCATAAATTAATTCTGGCAGACACAGGTAAGCATCTACCCTCGCTTTTAAAGAACGGAGCATCTGTCGAGATCCATCATGAGCTTTTTGGAGGGAAGAGCAGCGGCATGACACAACTGTTTTACGAAAGCAGTATAATGACTGAGATAGGCGGAGAGAGAGCCTGGATAGCTGAGCCACAGATTTTCTTCCTATACCTGGTGAAACATCTTTCGCTGCATGAAATGAATAATGAATCGCAGTTAAGGTTATATACCGATCTTGTAGTTCTGATTGAGAAGCACGGTGATGAAATACTAAATTCTAAACTTCTGAATATTTCACTGCGGGCGGAGATGCCTGAGATTTTGGCAAATCATCTTGTCCCGTTAAACAAATTCTGGGGGATAACCTTCACTGAACCTATAAATGCATTTATAACTAAATATCATAATCCGGAATCGCTAAACAAATTTCTTTTTTTTCTAAAGAGTCCTAAAGATAATCCGCCGTTAAACAAATCACTTTTTTACAGACAGGTAGTTGCAGATATTCCGGGGTTACACCGAAAGATCCTTTTTGTTTTAGGAGATATATTCCCTTCGGTAAGGTTCATGAAGAACAGGTATAAGTGTAAGAGTATCTGGAGGATTGTGTTGTTTTATCCTCATAGGGTTGGGAAGTTATGGTGGCTTATTCGCCATTAAAAATCATTAATTATGTTCATTTGACTGCGCCAAACCAGGATAATTTGTATTTATTATCTACTTTGACTTCGTCGAGCTCGCAGTATTCATATATTATATTTAAACATATCCTTTTCTGCCCGGTTCTTTTATCGCTAAAAGAAAGTAGCAAAGAAAAGGCGCCGGAAAAGACAACTTCAACCCTTTCCTGCGCCTGCTACACAAGCCTTAATGGCGCTACGGAAAGGGCTGAAGTTCGCACCTTTTCCGGGTTGCCTGCGCTCATCTACAAAGGAAGTCTTGCATTGTGGCCAGATCGGATTTGGCTTCCCCGAGCTCCTCCTGAGTACCAGGGACCCGGTCTTTTTTTCAATACGAAGAAAGCGATATGGTTTTAGGCTCTTTGGATGGTAAAAAATGAAAAATGAAAAAAATTCTACTTAGGATAGAAATAATGCAAAATTTATTTGGTGATTCCGGTATTTTTTACTTAATTTTATAGTGATGTGAATGATTAATGAAAATACAACTAAACTATTATGCCAAAGTTCGACAAACATTCTTTGAAAGGACGGTTGCTGACACTTGCAAAGTTGAGAAGCACCGGAACACCTGCAGATCTGGCTTTCAGATTTAATATCAGTGAACGAAGCGTTAAACGGATTGTGCAGGAGATGAGAAATGAAGGTATAAAAATCCGGTATTGCCAAATATCGGTTTCCTATCTGATAGATGATGAGGGCGAAAAAGTAGAAAAGGATGAAAAAAATTAATAAACATGTTGTATAACATACGATACATCCATTTCTGTGTCCCTGGGTCGTTTTAATTTTGGATTGTGAAGTTGATTAAGCAGGAAAGAAAGAGGGCATTTGTTTAACTTTTTTTTCAATTACATGATGTGGAACAGCGGGTATAATTCTGGTAATTGCATTATTAGGATCGATTTTTATTCTGGCATCTATCGCTGCGTTATGTGCTTTTAGTCTCATTCCGCTGGAATCAGTGGTCACTCTGACCCGAGACCCCCTGCCCCGGTTACATGTGGATGTAAGCCGGGGCTACTTTTTTTTGAGAAGGTGACAGGGCTACTGAAGGCAATTACTTATACCATCCGTGTTCGATTAGCTCTTATTTTTTGTCATAATGAAAACGACATGCAAATATGAGGATATCTGAATCGTCAACCTGATATACTAATCTGTGCTCCAGGTCAATTCGTCTTGACCAAAAGCCAGTAAGGTCAAATTTTAGTGGTTCTGGTTTGCCAATTCCCTCATAAGGAGTTCTTCGAATGTCCTTAATCAACTCATTAATTTTCTTGATAGTCTTTTTGTCTTCGGTTTGCCAATAGACATAATCTTCCCATGCATTTTTTGAAAATATTATTTTCGTCATTCCTCAATCAGGCTATGTTTAACCCTTTTACCTGTTTTCATTTGCCCGATTGATTCAAAGAGCCTTTTCGCATTTTTCTCAGAACTTAATAAATGCAAAGTCTCCATGAGGGAATTATACTCGTCTAAGGAAATTAAAACAGTCCCTTTTCCAGAACCTCTCTTGATAATCAAAGTCTCATTGTTGTTTTCGACGTTGTCGAGATAGTTTTTAAGTCCGGTTCTGAATTCTGTATAATTTGCGACAATCATTAGTTTGTAATTTTAGGTGTCTATTTAAGTACAAATATACGTACTTTATTATGTAATTACAAGTAATTCTTAAAGATTGAGTTATTGTTTATTTTTTTGTTGAGAATCCCAATTGAAAGGCAACCCAGGTACTGCTAACCATGGCTTAAAAGCCGTGGTTAGTGATGCACTTCGGAGCGGGACAGAACCTAGACCAGAAGCCGGTGATGGTTTCTTTCTTCCATGGCTTGAAAGCCGGGGTTAGTGAGTGTCTGAAG
>JANNKF010000037.1:0-13992 GCA_031396165.1 Bacteroidales bacterium
CTTTTTTTTGTTGTGTTACAGGAAACACTACTACTTTATTTTGGGTTGTACGTCCCGACATAAAATCTGCCGATCGTTTTGAAAATCCTTCAATAAGTACTTTATAAACTTTGCCGACATCACCTTTCTTGGATCTTACCGAGAGTTTGTTCTGAAGTGCTATCATTTCGCTGAGTCTGGCCGACTTGGTCTCTTCAGGTATATCATCCTTATATTTTCTGGCTGCTTTAGTCTGAGGTCTTTCACTATATTTGAACATATATGCAAAATCAAAACCACTCCATTCCATCAACGAAAGAGACTCGTTGTGATCCTCTTGTGTTTCACTGCAAAAACCTGTTATCATATCAGTTGAAAGGGCACAATCAGGAATAATATTGCGAATTGCGGCTACCCTTTCCATATAGTATTCACGGGTATACTCCCGGTTCATGAGCTTAAGTATACGGCTGCTGCCACTCTGAGCGGGCAGATGGATGTGTTTACATATATTTTCATGCCTGGCAATCATCTGCAGGAGCTCATCTGAAATATCTTTCGGATGAGATGTTGAAAACCTCACTCTCAGGAGCGGACTTACCATGGCAACGTTTTCAAGAAGTCCCGGAAACCCTACAGCTGAGCCATCTTTGTTCCATTTATAAGAATCAACATTCTGCCCCAGAAGAGTTACTTCCCTGTATCCGTTATCGAACAGTTCATATACTTCCTTCAAAATTGAATCTGGATTACGGCTTCTTTCTGCTCCGCGTACATATGGCACAACACAGTAGGAACACATATTATTACAACCCCTCATAATAGATACAAAAGAGGAGACTCCGTTTTTATCCATCCTTACCGGCGAGATGTCAGCATAGGTCTCTTCCCTGGAGAGAAGTACATTTACTGCTTTATGCCCGGATTTAGCCTCCCCAACCAGAGCCGGAAGATCTCTGTAGGCATCGGGTCCAACAACAATATCTACAAGCTTTTCGGTTTCAAGAAGCTTTTCCTTCAGTCTTTCTGCCATGCATCCGATAACCCCTATCTTCAGTTCCTTATTACGTTTCTTCAGATGCCCTATATCTTTTAGCCGGCCCCAGATCCTCTGTTCAGCATTATCACGTATTGAGCAGGTGTTTATTAAAATCAGTCCGGCTTCTCCGATATCAGTGGTAGCTTTGTATCCCGATTTTATCAGAATTGAAACTACAACTTCACTGTCAGCGGTATTCATCTGGCAACCATAGGTTTCTATATATACTTTCTTACTCATTTAGTTACAATTACCTTATTAAAAGGCTACAGGCTACAGGCTACAGGCTAAAGGCTACAGGGAAGAATCACCTATTGATTAGCCTGTCCCCAGACGCCAGCCGCCTGTCGCCATCTTCAAATTAATCATCAGACAAAAGTAGTTAGTATGACCGAGGATTGAAAGAATTATTTAAATTTGCATACTGTATAATAAAAAGAAAATATATGTCAGGTCATAGTAAGTGGTCAACCATAAAGCGTAAGAAGGGTGCAATCGATGCTAAAAGAGGCAAGATATTTACCAAGATTATAAAAGAGATTCTAATTGCTGCCAAGGAGGGAGGAAATGATCCTGAGACTAATGCACGACTTCGGCTGGCTGTTCAGAATGCCAAAGGTGCCAACATGCCTAAGGAAAATATTGAAAGAGCCATCAAGAAAGCCACTGCTGCCGAGGCTGAAAGTTTTAATGAAACAACATTTGAAGGATATGCGCCCTGCGGCGTGGCAGTCTTTGTAGAATGTCTTACTGATAACAATAACAGGACAGTCGCCTCGGTGCGTTCTGTTTTCAACAAATACGGGGGTAACCTAGGTACAAACGGATCGCTGAGTTTTCTTTTTGACCGGAAAGGTATTTTTTCAATAAAATCAGAGGGACTCTCGCTTGATGAACTTGAACTGGAGATGATAGATGCGGGCGCTGAAGAATTTGAAGTAGACGGCGATACATTAACCGTAACATGTGCCAAAGAAGATTTTGGCAGTGTAAACAGAAAACTTAATGAACTTGGAATAGAGCCGGAGGAAGCAGGACTCAAACGCATCCCTAATGATTTGAAAAAACTGGATCTGGAATCAGCAAAAAAAGTTCTGAGACTTATTGATACTCTTGAAGATGACGATGATATCCAGTTTGTTTATCATAACCTTGAGATGACAGACGAACTGGCGGAGGAATTGAGCTGACCGGTACCGGAAACCTAATACTGCTGATAATGAAAAGATTTATTCCTTTTTTCTTCCTGATCATGTTTGTTTTGGGTTGCAAAAAGAGTGAAAGTGATTTCATCTGGGAAAAATCTTCGGGAAAAGGCACTGCATATTTTATTGAGACATCTTCCGATTCTGGTTTTTATGCCTGCGGAGTTAGAGACGGAGTTCCCTATTTTGTCCGCTTCAATAAGAAAAGAACTCAGATCCTTGAGTTCTCAGCAGATAATTCCGGATTATTCAGTTCTGCATGGTTCGATACCTCAGGGTATATTGCAGGAGGCAGTAGTTCAGGTAAAATATTATTAACGCGCTATAGTGCAAGAGGAAACAAGCTCTGGGAAAAACTTATCGATGCGGGGTTTAAAGTTGATTTTACAGATCTGGTATACACCGGCAATGGAAATCTTCTGGCTTTATCAACAGCCAGTCCCGATTCTTCAGATTCAGGGGCAACAAATCTTTATTTTATAAGGTTTGATACTACAGGTCAGATAATTACAGAAAAGAAAACTATAGAATCAGGTTTTGTTTCCGGGAACAAGGCAGTTCTTGACGATAACGGAAATATTTATCTGCCACTTACCAGAAAAACCTCATTTTCAAATCCGAAGGCAAGTGTAGCAATGTATAATGACTTGTTTCAGAGAATATGGGAGACTGAACTTTATAATAATCCCGATTTTAGTTCAGCAAGTCTGTCAGTTATAAATGATGCGTCCGGAAATGTCTATGTATCAGGCTATACGGAAGTCTCAGGTAAAGATGGTGTGATAAGTAATTCTTTTCTGGCCTCACTTACCGGTAGCGGAGTAATACGGTGGAAAAAGTACCTGGAATATTACAATTCAGGTTCAGCGATGATTTTTGATGATGCTAATAACCTGCTGATGCTCAATAAGAACTGTTATATTATTAACACTTCAATTTCCACAAATGGGGATGATGAAGGAACATTAAAGGCATTCAGTCTGTGTATCCCCCATAGCACTGAAGCTTTTGGAAGAGATATTGCTCTGAATTTCGACTCAAATATACTTCTCGCAGGTTCATTGGGTGGGAACTTCTACCTTGCTCTGAAATCAACCCGATAGTATAAATCTTTACAGGAAAGTATTATTTATGAGATTCAGTTTTTATTATCTCAGCGAATGATTAATTTTGCGCCATGATCAGAAAGCTGTTTTTAACTATATTATTTCTTGGTTTTTTGTCAGGGTTGTCTATGGCGCAATCATTTATAAAAACTGCTGACCTTTTCAAAAGGCCGGATGATAATTCCCGTACAGGGGCGCTTAATATCACACAGGAGCCTGCACTGGATTCATTAATCAGCAGGTATATCCTAATGAGTAAAAAGACATATCAGGAAAAGGATTACTATGGTTTAAGCGGTTTCAGAATTCAGATATACGCAAGTTCCAACAGAAATGCGCGGGAAGAAGCAAATAAGGCAAGAGCGGTTTTCATAAGCAAATTCCCTGATATAGTATCATATCTGTTATATCAGGATCCCGGCTATTTTAAAATCAGGGTGGGCGACTTCAGAACCAGAACAGAGGCAACAAAACTGTTCCTGCTAATCAGTAAGGAGTTCCCCGATTCATATATCGTCCCTGATATTATACAGTTTCCCGACCTGAATACCAAATAATTATGAGCGACAATATCAAGCATGAATGCGGCATTGCAATGTTAAGATTGCGAAAGCCGATGGAGTATTATATTGAAAAATATGGTACATGGAATTATGGGCTTCAAAAGATGTATCTCATGATGGAGAAACAGCATAACAGGGGACAGGATGGAGCAGGTATAGCAGGAATAAAACTTGATGTCCAACCGGGAAACAGATACATATTCAGACAGAGGTCAAATCAGGCAAATCCGATAAAAGAGATCTTCAGTCTTATTTACCAGGATATTGATGCATTACTGAGAACTAACCGGGAAGATTTCAAAAATCCCGACTACATAAAAGCAACGGTGCCTTTTGCTTGCGACATCTATCTCGGTCATCTTCGTTACGGAACCTACGGGAATTATAATATCGATTATGTTCACCCGGTGAGCCGTGAAAACAATTATAAATCGAAGAACCTGGTGATGGCAGGAAACTTTAACCTGACAAATGTTGGAGAAGTGTTCAGAAGCCTTGTTGAGCTCGGACAGAATCCTGTTGATTTTTCGGATACAGTAACAATACTTGAGAATATAGGCCATCGTCTTGATGAAGAAAATGAGAGGATTTTCCGTAAATTCAAGGATGAAGGCTATTCTAAAAAGGATATTACACCTTTAATCGAGAAAAATATTGATGTGGCATCCATTCTGAGAAAAGCTAGCAGGAACTGGGATGGCGGCTATGCAATGGCAGGTATGATCGGACATGGAGATGCATTCGTTATGCGCGACCCTGCTGGTATTCGTCCTGCATACTATTATGTTGATGACGAGGTGGTTGTCGTGGCCTCCGAAAGGCCAGTTATTCAAACGATCTTTAACGTAAGAACTGATAATGTTATTGAGTTGCCTCCGGCAAGTGCCATAATAATAAAGGCATCGGGTGAGACAACAATCGAAAAGATAAGGGAGGAAACAGAGTTAAGAAAATGTTCTTTCGAAAGAATCTATTTTTCACGGGGAACAGACAAAAATATTTACAGGGAGAGAAAAAAACTGGGAGAACTTCTTACAAAGCCTGTACTGAAGGCTGTGGGGTTTGATCTTGATCATACGGTTTTTTCCTATATCCCGAATACTGCTGAGAGTGCATTTTATGGCCTCATAAAAGGTGTTGAGGAATACCTTAACCAGTCAAAAGTTGAACATATATCGAGCCGTGGAAGTTATCTTACCAGGGAAGAACTTGAAAAGATCATAAACCAGAGGCCACGGGTTGAAAAGATTGCTGTAAAGGACGCAAAACTTCGCACATTTATCTCTGAGGATAAGGGCCGTGATGACCTGGTAGGCCATGTTTATGATGTAACCTATGGTGTTATAAGACGTGGTGTTGATAACCTGGTTGTTATCGACGATTCAATTGTAAGAGGGACAACGCTTAAAAAGAGTATTATAAGGATCCTCGACAAGCTTGATCCAAAGAAAATTGTAGTTGTCTCGTCATCTCCGCAATTGCGGTATCCCGATTGTTATGGCATTGATATGGCTAAACTAGGTGATTTCATTGCATTTAAGGCTGCAATAGAATTGCTGAAAGATACCGGCAGGGAATCTTTGATCAGGACAGTCTATGATTTGGCAACTGTGGAGCTATGTAAGCCTGTTGAGGAAATGAAAAATGTTGTCCGCGAGATTTACAAACCTTTCACTACTGAGGAGATCTCGGCAAAGATATCGGAAATGCTTAAATCCGAGGAAATCAAGTCATCTGTGGAAATAGTATTTCAGTCGATAGAAGGTCTGCATGAAGCTTGCCCCGGTCATCTTGGCGACTGGTACTTTACAGGAAATTATCCTACACCAGGAGGCAATAAGGTTGCAAACCAGTCATTTATAAATTACGTCGAAGGCAGGAATGTCAGAGCCTATTGATGATCGTGCGAAAACCAGGTAATCTCAAAATCTTTTTTGTATGAGGCGAGATGCCGATTGATCTTTTCCACATAGATGTCCCTCAGGGTAATCATAATGCCGGTCTCTTCAACATCTCCGAATTTATGATTGATAAATGTGCCAAAGGTTCGCATTGTTGGAGAAAGATTCATATACGCATTAATCAGAGGGGGAATATTCTCACCAAGATTTCTTACTTCTCTAGAAAGTATCTTATAGTTTTCCTTATATCTCCATTTCCTGAAGAGTTTTCTCATTTCGGCCTGGTGAATTTCTATGTTGGCAGGATCCTTAGGGATCACAAGTCCGTCGGGATCGTTGAAATGGCGTTTAAGAAAATAGAGGATCATATCTCTGGCCTTGGGGTTAAAATGAGGGTACATTGTAACCTTACCGAAGAGATATTTAAGATGGTGATTATCAATAATTAAAGCTCCAAGACCATCCCATAGGTTGTCGAGCGCAAAAAGGCTCTTTCTTCCCATAGCCCTTGACTGGTATTCAGGCTGGACAAAGGAGCGTCCGAGTTCCATCAGATGAGGATAATATTTAGTGAGGAATTTTTCTGAGAATTTAAAATATGACGATGAAGCAAGTCGTGTAATATCACAATCCTTACACCCTTTCTCAGGAAAAAAAAACCTGTAACCCCCAATAATTTCTTTGTTCTCAGGGTCCCATACGATTAATTGCCGCTGTGGATTAATTATTGCTGTGTCGAATTCATCAATATCAATCTCTTTACCTGTACCTCCACCGGCATGTCTGAAAGTAATTTCTCTGACCCGTCCCACCTCTTTCATAAGAGTTGGAGAGTTATTATTGTCAAATATATAAACCTCATTGTTCCCGTTGTTGGTCTTGCGAAGAAGCTTGTCCGGGGTCAATTCAGCGATAATCTGATCCTTTGGTACTTGATCAACAATGGGTTTCATGAAATGAAATTTACTGGTTAAAAAAAATCCACATTAAAAATGTGAAATACAGGATGCAATTTACTCATTTTTTTTATACTGAGTTTAAACAGAAATAAATGATTCAAGCTCGTATGACTTTGATTTAACCCATTCAGCCCAAGCAGGAGCTGATTTTGATTTGTCAAATGTCTGCCATGGTATCGGTTTTCCGAAGACGAGCTTTATCTCTTTTCCCTTTTGTTTAAACATTTCATCGGCAAGGTAAAGCATCTCTATATTGACTCTTATTCCTAAAAATTTTCTTATGGATGCAAGAGTATAGAAGAAATCTGAGTTCCTTCCGGAAAAAAATGCCGGTACAACATCTCGTTTATGATTCACAGCCTTGGATATAAAGCTTTTATGCCATTCAAGATCCTTTATAACACCTTTCTTTTTTCTTGAACATAATCCTGCAGGAAAATAGAGAATCTGATTATCTGAAGCATACGCGTCTTCAATACTTCTGGCTGCCCCACGCCCCTGAAACCCGTGCTTGTTAATCGCAAGGAAGATCCCCGACAGATTTTCAATATTCGTAAGTATGTCGTTGACAGGAAATTTGATGTCGGGAAAATGCTTCGACAATTCTGAGATAAAAACCAGTCCGTCAAGTCCTCCGAGCGGATGATTTGAAACAAAAATATTCCTGCCATTTGAAGGGACATTTTCGATACCCAACACTTTATATGTGATCTCAAAAAACCTGAGTCCGGCATCAATCAGTTGTGCATCTCTGAGATGCCCGGATTCTTTGAGGAACCTGTTCAGATCTTCCTGATGCACAATCTTTTTCAGGTAGTTTATTACGAAAGGGGGAATCGCTTTTACCAGAGTCGGATTTTTCAAACGGACGATTTTTTCGACATCAATCTTACCTTGTTCCGGGGCAATGCTCATTATTCCAGCCTTTTTGAAAATTAGGATTTTCAAAGCTATAAAAAAATATTTTAGGCTCTGTGATGTAGTGAAATCAAATTCCTCTATTTGAAATAAATCATAATTATGAAACCTCACCCCAACCCCTCTCCTTGAGGCGAGGGGCTAACAAGTTAATAATGTTTGCATTACCCCCTTCTCTTCAAGGAGAATGGGGATGGGGGATGAGGTGAGAACGACGCAGTTTGTGGGAGACTGTCCGACGGCATTTGAGCTAATATTTAAAAGTTATCAACAACAATGTAAAAAAGTGGAGGGAAGTGGGGTAAAGTGGATAATATTTACTTATTTTAGCTTTTTATTTTATAAGCGAGGATGGCCACATTTATAGGTGATTACACGTGCAAAGTTGATGTCAAGGGGAGGATAATCCTTCCTGCGGCATTCAAAAAGCAGATGCCTGCTGATGCACAGGATCATTTTGTGGTACGGAAGGATATCTTCGAAAACTGTCTGGTGCTCTATTCTATCGAAGACTGGAACAGGCAGCTGGAGAAGATCAGGAAAAGGATCAACCCTTACAACCGGGAACATAATCAGTTCCTCAGGAATTTCTTCAAGGGTACGGCTGAACTCTCGCTTGACAATAACAATCGTCTGCTGATACCGAAAAGATTGATGGATCTGATTGCGGCTCAGCGTGATGTTGTTCTTGCAGGTCAGGATGGAAGAATTGAAATCTGGTCGGCGGAGATCTATGAAAAGATCGATATGCCTGCCGATGATTTTGCTAACCTGGCAGAGAAACTTATGGGTGGTAGTTTAAATGATCCTGAAGTATAATGGTCTACCATATTCCCGCACTGCTCAATGAGAGTATTGATGGGCTGAATATCCGGCCCGACGGGATTTATGTCGACGTTACATTCGGGGGTGGAGGACACTCAATGGAGATTCTGAAAAGGCTTAAAACAGGGAAACTCATAGCTTTCGACCAGGATGAAGATGCCGCTGCCAATGTTCCGGCTGATGACCGGTTCCTGTTTCTTGATCAGAATTTCCGCTTTCTTAAAAACAACCTGCTCTTCAATAATATTGACTCTATCGATGGACTGATTGCAGATCTGGGTGTATCATTCCATCAGTTCGACGAACCTGACAGAGGATTTACTTTCCGTCAGGATGCGCCACTAGATATGAGAATGAATAAAAGCGGTAAAGTTACAGCGGCCCAGCTTCTTAATTCACTTGAAGAAGTAGCCCTTGCTGATATTTTTTACAGATTCGGAGAGCTTCAGAATTCAAGGAGAATTGCCAGGGAGATTGTTTTCTCCAGAAACAAAAAGCCGTTATCATCAGTAAATGATATGATCAACGCTATTGGAAAACTGGCACCATTCCGTCAGGAGCATAAATTCTATGCAAGGGTTTTTCAGGCTTTGCGTATCGCTGTGAATAATGAAATTGACTACCTGAAAGAGATGCTCCTGCAGGCACTTGAGATGCTTAATCCGGGAGGAAGACTTGTGGCTATAACATACCACTCCCTTGAGGACAGAATTGTAAAGGATTTTATGAAGTCAGGAAATTTTGAAGGAGAAGAGAAGAAAGATTTCTATGGAAACATTGAAACTCCTTTCAGAATCATTAACAAAAAAGGGACCACCCCGGGGGATGAGGAGATAGCAAATAACAACAGGGCCAGGAGCGCCCGGCTGAGAATTGCTGAAAAGATTTGAAACATGGCAGAGACGGCAGAAAATAACAAGAAACAGATTACCACAGGGGCATTCGTGAAAGAACTCCTGAGCGGTACAATGGTTTCAGAGAAGATCATCCTTAAGAATCTGGGGTATGTCGCTCTGATTACACTTCTGCTCTCCATTTACATTGCAAACAGGTTTCATGCAGAAAAAATAACCCGTGAAACAACTAGGACTCTCAGGGAAGTAAAGGACCTCAAATCAGAATCACTCTCCACATCAGCCGATCTTATGTATGTCAGCCGGCAGTCGGAAGTCTACAGGCTTGTAAAGGAAAGGGGTCTCAACCTTGAGGAACTTAAAACACCTCCTTATAAACTTTTGGTAAACAGAAAATAGAATAAATGGCAGTAAGAGATGAGATTGTCTGGCGTAGTGGTGTTGTATATTTTGCAATAGCCCTTCTTGCTGCAGCATTGATCATCCGGATCCTTATACTCCAGACCGTTCAAAGGGGAAAATGGACAGATATGGGAGAAAAATTTGTTTACAAAACAGCGGAAGTACCGGCTAACAGAGGTGATATCCTTACCAATGACGGCCGTCTGCTGGCAAGCTCAGTTCCCTATTATACAATCTATATGGATACCCGTAGTACAGGCATGTCCGGAGCTACCTGGTCGAACGGTATTAATGGTCTCTCGGCCGGTCTCGCAAAACTGGTAGGTGAAAGATCGGCAGCCGGCTGGAAATCTGCTATTTCTGAAGCAAGAAGAAAAGGCGACAGGTACTTTCTTATTAAGAGAAAGGTTGATTATGAGACACTTAAAAAACTCAAAGAGTTGCCAATATTCAGGTTGGGACAGTATAAGGGGGGAATGGTTGCACAGGCCGAAAACCGGAGAATCCTTCCAAACAGCGACATGGCAGCCCGTACCATTGGTTATCTTAACCTTGGCACCGATGGCAATGAAGTTGGTGTCGAAGGAGCTTTTGATAAAGAGCTCGCTGGTAAAAACGGCGTTGCAATAAAACAGCGTCTCACAGGTGGTGACTGGATTACCGTGGATGGGCCGAACAGCGTAGATTCCCGCGACGGAAACGATATTGTTACCACCCTTGACATTGATCTTCAGGATGTTGCAACCTCTGCTCTGCTTACACAACTCCGTAAACACGACGCTGATCACGGTTGCGCAGTTTTGATGGAAGTGGAAACAGGTGATATTAAGGCAATAGCAAACCTCGAACTAGGAACGGACGGTGGTTATCATGAGACATATAACTATGCAGTTGGTGAGAGTACCGAACCCGGCTCAACTTTCAAGCTACCTGCTCTGATGGCTGCTATCGAGGATGGTGTGGTTGATACAGGAGATATTGTGGATACAGGCAAAGGATCAGTTAAATTTTACAATAAAATAATCAGGGATACTAAGGAAGAGGGCTACGGCCGACTGACTGTAAAAGAAGTTTTTGAAAAATCGTCCAACGTAGGGACTTCCAAAATTATTTATGAGGCTTACAAGGATAAACCGAAGGAGTTTATCAACCGCCTTTATGCGATGAAGCTTAATGAAAAGCTTGATATTCAGCTTAAAGGAGAAGGTGCCCCTCTGATAAGGTACCCGGGTGATAAACTCTGGTCGGGACTGTCGCTTCCGATGATGTCGCATGGCTATGAAGTTCAGATGACTCCTTTACAAATTCTTGCCTTTTATAATGCTGTTGCCAATGACGGACGAATGATGCGTCCCCGGTTTGTGACTGCAGTGTTGCGTAACGGATCAGTAATAAAGAGCTATGAGCCTGAAGTAATTATAAATTCAATTGCATCCCGGTCGACGATCCGTAAAGCGAAAAGTATGATGGAGGGTGTTGTACAGCACGGAACAGCGACTAACCTGAGGAATGCCAATTACCAGATAGCCGGAAAAACAGGTACCGCACAGATAGCAAAAGACAAAACGGGTTACAGACAGGGATCCAGGATATCTTACCAGGCATCATTTGTAGGCTACTTCCCGGCCGAAAACCCGCTTTACTCCTGTATAGTTGTGGTAAATGCTCCTTCAAATGGGGTCTATTACGGCAACCTTGTGGCGGGGGCAGTGTTTAAGGAAATATCGGATAAAGTCTATGCAACCAGCTTCTTCCGGGATTTTGTTTCGGAAAACAAGGATGATAAAAAACTATCTGCCCCGGAGGCCGGAAACGGATTAAGAAGAGACATTGATGAGGTTCTGAGCAGTTTCGATGTGAGATACAGAAGAACATCCGACAACGATTGGGTGGCTACCCGGGAAAGTGGTGATACCATCCGACTTGCTGATGTGAAAGTTCAGGATGGACTTGTCCCCGACGTAAGGGGCATGAGCCTGAGAGATGCAATCTTCCTGCTTGAAAACTCAGGACTTAAAGTCAGGTACAACGGTAAGGGAAGGGTAAGGAGCCAGTCGCCGGAACACGGGGCGCGGTATTACGAAGGTTCAACTGTTTCACTCGAAATGAATATGTAAGATGATGAGGATTGAAGATATATTAAAGGGTCTAGAGGTTGTCACTATTAAAGGTGATACCGGAATCTCAGTATCAGGTATTGAATTTGATTCGAGAAACGTTTCAAAGGGCTCTCTCTTCGTGGCTGTAAGAGGCTACAAATCTGACGGTCATGATTTTATTGATTCTGCTGTAAAATCAGGCGTATCTGCAATAATTTGCGAAGCCTTTCCTGCCGTCACTGATAAGTCGGTTTGCTGGATCAAAGTCTCCGACTCTGCTAAAGCACTCGGACATGCGGCATCAAATTTCTTCGGCAACCCATCTGCCTCAATTAAACTGGTAGGGGTAACAGGTACAAATGGAAAAACTACGATAGCCACACTTCTTTACAGAATGTTTATTCAGCTTGGCTATAAGTGCGGACTCTTATCAACAGTATGTAATTATATTAATGGGAAGGAGCTTCCAGCGACTCATACAACTCCTGATCCTGTTCAGCTTAACAGGATCCTGGCAGAAATGGTAAGTGAGGGTTGCGATTATGCCTTTATGGAGGTCAGTTCGCATTCGGCAGATCAGAAGCGAATTGCCGGTCTGGAATTCGATGGAGGCATATTCACTAATCTCACTCACGATCACCTCGATTATCATAAGACATTCGATAATTACCTGGCTGCAAAAAAAGGTTTCTTTGACTCTCTGTCCTCCAATGCATTCGCGCTTGTAAATGTTGATGACAGAAATGGCAGGGTTATGCTTCAGAATTGTAAGGCGCGTCCCTATACATTCTCAGTGAGGAGTATGGCTGATTTCCGATGCGGGATAATTGAGCAGGGCTTCGAAGGAATGGGATTAAGAATTCAGGGTGAAGAGGTCTGGACAAGATTCATAGGTGACTTCAATGCCTCAAATCTTCTTGCCGTTTATGCTGCTTCTGAATTACTCGGGGCTTCAAAAAAGGAGATCCTGACTATTCTCAGTAATCTCTATTCTGTTCCGGGAAGGCTTGAAGTGGTAAAGTCAGAGACAGGCATATCGGGTCTTGTAGATTATGCGCATACTCCTGATGCACTCATGAATGTAATAGATACAATTAATAAAATACGGGAAGGCGGGGTTCAGCTTATAACAGTTGTTGGTGCAGGCGGTGACAGGGACAAGACCAAACGTCCGAAAATGGCTGCGATTGCGGCGGAAGGAAGTAATAAGACGATCCTAACTTCAGATAATCCAAGAACTGAAGATCCCGAGAAAATTCTCGATGACATGGAAGCCGGCATAACCCCTGATCTGAAAAGAAAAACACTGAGAATAGCCGACAGACGTGAAGCAATACGAACAGCAGTTATGCTGGCTGTAAAAGGTGATGTGATACTTGTAGCAGGGAAGGGCCATGAGACCTACCAGGAGATTATGGGAGTAAAACATCACTTCGACGACAGAGAGGAACTCAGTAATGCACTTATGCTGAAATAAATAAGATAGAATATGCTTTATTATCTGTTTCAATGGCTTGATAAACTGAATGTTCCCGGGGCGGGTGTATTTGAATTCATCTCCTTCAGAGCCGCAATGGCTATTATTACCTCGCTTATAATCTCCCTGCTGATCGGAAAAAGAATCATCCTGCTGCTGCAAAAGAAACAGGTAGGAGAAGTTGTAAGGGACCTTGGGCTTGAGGGACAATATCAGAAAAAGGGTACACCATCAATGGGTGGGATTATTATCCTGGCATCCATCATTATTCCTACGATGCTGTTTGCGAAGCTGGCTAACGTGTATGTCATGCTTATGCTTCTGACCACTATATGGTTAGGATTGATCGGATTTGTTGATGATTATATAAAAATATTCAAAAAAAATAAAGAGGGACTCGCTGGCAGATTCAAGGTTATCGGGCAGGTAGGATTGGGATTAATTGTTGGCATGACACTTTTCCTGAGTGAGGATGTTATAATTGTTGAGAAGGTTAAAGTTGCAGATCTTACACTCAGGGAGCAAACAGAGTTGCTCGATCAGTCCGCTTCTTTTGAATCGCAGCAGGAAGTCTCAATGGAGCGTAAGTCAACAAAAACAACAATTCCTTTCATAAAAAATAATGAATTTGATTACTCATGGCTTGTTGGATTTATAAATGAGGA
>JANNKF010000345.1:0-2250 GCA_031396165.1 Bacteroidales bacterium
CTATCGGCTGCCAGCGGTATTGCGGTAGGACAACTCATCTGCAATGATTGCACATTATCTACCAAAACAACTAGTTCAGCCGATGGAAAGAGGCTTGTCAGCCGTTCAACGGTCATGCACAGCATGGCACTATCGCCAATATTACGGAACTTATAGTCACCGTGATCAATCAAGATGCGCATCAGCTCTCACTAAGTTGTCTGTGGATACTATGTTTAACAAACAATCCGATCTACTTCAAAATGGTCTCTAGCCTATGTAATCCAGCTTATTCCCACATTGGCTTATCAAAATCAACAATATCTTCGTCGGCTTACAAGGTCAAAATATTTGGTAACACGAAGCGAAGTCCCTGCAAGAGCAGCGAGAGGCGATCTCCAGAATCTGTTGAGAACAGGGATACCTGAACGACGGCACATAGCACAGGATTCCGTCCATTTTTTTACCAGTACTCGGTCAAATGCGTTTTCATCAAATAATCGAATACGTTTGTTTGCAGCATGAAGGCGCAGCAACCATTGCTCAACACCGCTGATATTATTTATTATTTCAGTTTTTTTATGAAAGCCGATGGCACAATGCAGAGACAGTTCTTCTTTCGATGCACTGATTCCTAATTTTTCAACTATCCTTGAAAACACTCTGGTTGCAGCCAGCTCGTGTCTGTGCATGGATTTTGAAGTCATCTGTTCCGGGTGTAGACGATAATTCAACAACACTTGAGGAATATTCGCGTAGCGTACTTTTCCCAGCATACTGGTCCAGAAATCGTAGTCCTCGGCATACTCGAAATCGGGTGAATATCTGAATCCATGTTCCAAAACTATTTTCCTTCTGAACATGACCGTAGGGTGGCAGATTACATTACCGAAGAGAAGCGAAGCCTCGATTTCGGCATTGCCAAGAGGGTATTTCAGCACTCTGCTGCTGCCACCAAAGGTCTGTACCCAGGAACCGCAGACATCTATGGAAGGATTTCGGTCAAAATATGATAGTTGCTCGGAAAGACGGCCTGGCACAGCAATGTCATCATGGTCCATACGGGCAATAAAATCTCCTGAGGCCAGCTCAAGACCACGATTGAGTGTGGTTGACAAGCCGCAGTTAATTTCATTGGCAATAACCTTTACTCTGGGGTCGTTAAAAGATTTCAAAACATCTAAACTTGCATCCGAAGAAGCATCATCTATGGCAATAAGCTCGAAATCCTCGAAGGTTTGTTCAAGGATACTTTTCACAGCCGTTGAAACATAGGATTCTGCATTGTACACGGGAAGAATGATGGATATTGTAGGCAAAATTTAACCTCTAGCGATAGAATGGCCGTAACAGAAAAAACGTCCACACCCCATAAAGCCTCTCTATTTCAGTGAAGTTGTCCGTTCCATAAGTTTATACATACAAGCCTCGTACAAAATCCCAGGTTTCACGGATACCGGCCCCAATTCCCATTAGAGGAATCCATCCCAACTCTCGGTTTGCCCTCGATATATCAAGGACAATTTCCGGGATGTCAAAGTTTCTTCCTTCCAGGTAGTTAACCTGCGAGGTACTGCCGGTGACTTCTTCCATAAAACGGACAAGTTCATTCAAGGAGTATCCCTTGCCATACCCTATGTTGAATATCTTCTCTGCACCGCGATAGAATGCCACCTGACATATTCCTTCAACCAGATCCTCAATGTAAATGTAATCACGGATAACCGTGCCATCTCCCCATATTTCAATGGGTTCCCCCTGCGCTACCTTGCCGAGAAAAACCGGGATTGCCCCCTGTATTCCGTTTGGGTTCTGGCGACTGCCGTATGGGTTCGAAGGCCTGACAATGACATAGTCCAGACCATGGAGCCGGTGGAAGAGAGCCAGATATTTTTCGATGGTCAGTTTGGTTATCCCATAGGAACATTCCGGATCAGTCGAACTATGTTCATCAATCGGCAGTTGCAGAGGTCGACCGTATACCGTGCCCCCGGAGGAGATAAATACAACTTTCTTTACATCCAATTCCACACATTTTTCCAACATGAATAATGTTTCTATTACGTTGGACTGGACGTCGTAAGAGGGATCATCGTTGGATGTTTTAGGCAGGGACGTACTAATAAGATGAAAGACGGTATCAATTCCTGCAAGGGCTTCAGACAATAAACCACGGTTGCCGAAATCTCCGAAACGGTACTCGACTTGTTGTGAAGGCTTGCGATAGCGCTCCTCATATTTATCATAGACCCTAACCGTATGGCCTTCTAC
>JANNKF010000358.1:0-29274 GCA_031396165.1 Bacteroidales bacterium
AGGGGCACCTCCACCACCTCCACCTCCTGCAAAGGTTTCGCAAATTGGTTCAGATGCGGGTGCCCCGCCACCTCCGCCTGTCCCAAAAAGAGTTCAAATAAGATCAGAGGATGGAAGCAAACCGCTTATTTTTGTTAATGGTGTGGAAAGGGATATCGAGACAGATCCAATTGATGAGAACGCAATTGAATCAATAGATGTTCTAAAAAATGAATCAGCAACAGACACTTACGGCGACAAGGGGAAAGTTGGTGTTATTCGTATAACAACAAAAAAGCAGGTCTCAGGGTTAGTTCTTACAGAAGAGATGCCAGCGTTTCCGGGTGGCGAAAAAGCTTTGCAATCGTGGATCTATGAGAATATTAATGTAAAAAAAGGCGGTGAGAAAATATCCGGACCGATCAATGTGATATTTACTGTTGACAAAACAGGAAAAGTGATAGATGCAAAAGTAAAAAAGAAAGAGTATCCCGTATGGGATGCTGAAGCTGTAAGGCTTGTGAGGAGCATGCCCGACTGGAAGCCGGGCATGCAGAATGGCAAACCTATCGATGTTACAATGCAGCTGCCGATCGATTTCGGTACAGTAAACAGGTAATAGAATTTTTACTACGGAGTTGCACTGAGTAAAAACACGGAGTTACACTGTTTGTAATTTTACCAGAAAACTAACTCCGTGTCTTTCTCTGTGATACCCTGTGTTACTCCGTGGTTAATAAGTAAGGATTATTAATCTTTTTCCTTCTTTTCAACAGGCATAAAAAACGCTGCACGTACCGATGGCGGACAAGGTGAATCGAGTCCTTTTACGGCTCTCCAGATAACTTCATTGAAGTCAGCATCATTCACATTATCCTCTTTTGAAAAATCGAACTTCTCGCTTTTTTTCTGCCATTCGCTTATAACCTCATTCTTAAGATTCAGGTCTATGTTTGCAGGTCTGGCATTGAATGCCGGATGGTCAGGTGTATTATTCAGGCTTCTCCATACCGGTGTTGCTGCTGCATCGTACTGACTCATAGGAGGTAGGCCTAGTATGAGTTCCATGGTTCTCAGGAAAGAGCTTGTCGAATATGGTGTGTGGTCAACATATCCTTTTTTCACAAAACCCCCTGCCAGGAATGCAGTTGTGCGGTGGGCATCAACATGGTCGGGTCCGTTTTGAGCGTCATCTTCTATTATCAGTACAAGACTCTCATTCCAGACCGGGCTATGACTCAGGTGCTCTATGAACATACCTACAGCCAGGTCATTGTCGGCAACATGTGCAAATGGGGTGGGCTTACCAAGACTCAGTCCCTCGGTGTGGTTATTTCCCATCCTGATTGTGCTCAGCTGAGGCAGCGCATTTATCGCAAGCAGAGAATCAAAATCGTGTTTCCACCAACTGAAACGCGTCGTATCACGAATCTTCATGTCCCAGCCATTATAATTTTTAGGGAAATGGTCTTTCAGAACCGGAAGGGCTGGTTTCTTATCATCAATAAATTCCCCGTACGATCTGAAACTTACACCGGCGCGTTTGCAAAAGTCCCACAGAAATCCATCTTTATTATTTGCTATTTCTCTTTTCCCTTCACCCGGATATGTTCCGCCTCTCCCTCCGTAGCTTGTTGGCCAGGTCTTCTCAAGGAAATCGGTAGCATATGCTCCCATAGTCCAGTTATGTCCATCTGCACTTACTTCTCCATTAACGTAAAAGTTGTCGAGCAGAACAAATTCCCTTGCCAGAGCATGCTGATTTGGGGTTATGTTCTCACCAAAAAGGCAAAGGGAGGGCTCCCCGTTGCCTTCTGGCATATCACCCAGTACCTGGTCGTAGGTCCGGTTTTCCTTAATGATGTAGAATAAGTATTTAATGGGAGAGGGATCACCAATTTTCTGAGGAACAGGATTACCGGCTACGCCTTCTGAGATAAGCTCTTTTTCTTTTATGTAGGGAGTATTATCATAAACCGCTTTTGAATACAGAGCTAACTGCTTCTCCCCGGGAGAATTAAAAATTTCAAGAGTTCCTCTGAAGAGTCCCCCTATATACTGCACTTTTATTTTCTGCTCGCCGCCTGCTGACTGATAAATTACCTCTTCACCTTTACGAACGGGATTTGGTCCGTATGGATTTGCTTTTGAAGTTAGTCCCTTGCCATTACTTACAAGAATCTTGTCTTTTACAACTCTTACACATGTGGGGTACCAGCCAGTGGGAATGAATCCTTTGCTTTTACTTTTCCCCGGAATGGTAACATCGAAAACGGAGAGGCAATTATTATCGGCATTTGCAATGTAAAGGGTTTTTTCGTTACTGCTGAGTGCAACACTGTTGGTTGTTGATCCTGATGGAGCATTTGGATACAGTGCAGTATTAAGTGTCTCTATTACACTTAATTTCCGGGTATCGATAACCGAAACACTATTATCGTCGGCATTTGCCACATAGAGGTATTGCCCTGATTTTGACAGGCACATATCGTTCGGATGGCTGCCGACTCCGATTGTACCTGTGATTTTATCACTGTTTGTGTCGAAGAGAATAATTTTCGAACTCCACCAGCTTGAGATATAAAGCTGTTTGCGATCGGGCGAAAGAAGGCAGGTATAGGCCTCTCCTCCAAGTGGATGCTGTAAAATTATCTTTTTTGATCTGGTATCGATCACATAAAGCGAATTGTTTTCTTTTGTCACTGCATACAGCCTGTTTTTCGAATCATCCACCGCAATTCCTGCAATGGAGATCTTTACAGGCCATGGTTTTCCAAGTCTTATTGTATCGTAATTTAAAAGTTTGTTGTTTGTAATTGCGTACCGGATTATGATATTGTCATTCCCTCCTGAGGCGTACAGATATTTACCGTCATCTGAAAAAGTTAAACCCAGCCACGACTTGCCGATTACAACTGAATCGAGAATGATCTGCTTATTAATATCGATTAACTGAATAGTCTGGTCGCTCTGTCCGTTATTTGTTACTGCCGCCAGTTTTTTAGATGGGGAGATGGCAATATTGAGTGGCAAATCGCCCAGGGGCAGCATTTTCCCGACAGGTGACAGTTTCCATCCGTTTGGCAGAGTGACCCGGTTCGATTCGATTTTTTCCTGCGTCTGTGCCTTGGCTCTACTTACAAAACCGGTATGGGCTACTATGCTCATCAGTATTATCCCGGTTATTTTTGTGATCTGTTTCATTCTTTACAAATTTAGTTTTGGATTTCCTCAGTGGCTCTCTGTGCCTTCTCAGGATTTCCTCTGTGTAACAAAAAAGAACTTAAACAGAACTTACACACAGCTACACAGAGGGGACACAGAGTTACACAGAGATTAGTACGGACTTATTCCATCATGATAAAAACTTATTTCCTCTTGTTTTAAGGACTTTAAGGACCTCTTTCTTGATTCTTACAGCTACTTTTCCATAGATCTCAACAGGTTCGCCATCTATGTGGAACCTTGTTTCATCAGTATCTATAATAATCTCTTTATCTGTCTTTAAATGAGAGACATATTTCGATTTATTGATCCGTTTGGTAAAAAGCCTCAATACAAAGATAGCCCCGAACACTTTAGGAAATGGCCTGATCATTACGATGTCCATCAGACCGTCATTCGGACGTGCCTCGGGTGCAATAAATGCATTGTTGCCAAACTGTCTTGTATTTGCAATTGTGAGTACAAACAACTCCTCGGAAATTAAAATTTCTCCCCCGACCTTTATTGTTACATGGAATGGTTTTAGTTGAAGAAACGTCTTCATTGTGAGCCACACATATGGCAGGAATCCTCGCAGTTTCAGTTCATTGAAGGAGTGCGCAACAAAGCTGTCGAGCCCGATGCCTGCAACATTGAGACACATCTTATTGTTTATCTCAATAACATCAATATCCATACTTTCACCCCTTGCAATATTGGCAAGAAGTGATCTGATATTCATTTTAAATCCGAATTCTTTGGCAAAACCGTTTCCCGAACCTAATGGCAGAACCCCGAGAATTTTTTCACTTCCCACAAGTTCGCTTGCTACAGTATGAACTGTTCCGTCACCTCCTGCAGCAATAAAAACACTATGGTTGTCAAGATTATCCTTTATAAAGACTCCGGTATCATTTACATTAAATGATTTCAGACACTTCAGATCGTGCCTGCGTCTGTCAAGATCCATTGATACAATAAAGTTAACAGGCTGTACTCCAGCATTTGGATTAAGAATGAAGAGGGCTTTATTATTTGGTTCCGTAACAGGCAGTTTCATGTTCAAATTTACAGAACTTTTTCGCAATATGAGTTAATAAGAAGTTAAGATGATTCCGGAACAACTTTTTTTATCGCAGAGTTACACAGAGCAGGCGCAGAGCTTCGCAGAGTTCAACGATTATTGAAAAGCATTTTGCGGCCCTCAGCGAAAACTTTGCGTCCTCAGCGTTAAATGGATTTACTTTCTTTTATTCCATAAATGGATATCTGAAATCTGTTGCGGGGATGAGAGTTTCTTTAATTGTTCTCGGACTGACCCATCTGATGAGGTTAAGATGGCTGCCTGCTTTATCGTTGGTACCAGAGGCCCGTGCTCCTCCAAACGGTTGCTGACCCACCATGGCACCTGTTGGCTTATCGTTTATATAAAAATTACCGGCAGCATATCGTAATGCGCGGCACGCTGTTATCATGGCATACTTATCATTGCTGAATATTGCTCCGGTAAGTCCGTATGGCGAAGTTTCATCGCATTCTTTTAAAGTTTCTTCAAAGAGCTCATCCTCATAAATATAGATTGTCATAACCGGTCCGAAGATCTCTTCCTCCATTGTGAAAAAATGAGGATTCATGGTAACAATCACTGTAGGATCGATGAAATAGCCTTTGGATTTATCACCGTTTCCCCCCGCGATTATCTCAGCTTCGACCGATAATTTTGCTTTTGAGATATAGGTCATAATCCGGTCAAAGGCAGTTTCATCAATTACAGCATTTATATAATTCTTAAAATCAGTGACATCGCCGGTTTTTATTTCTGAGATCATCCGGAGGATTTCTTTTTTGGTCACCACCCAGATTGATTTGGGAATATATGCCCGTGATGCAGCCGAACATTTCTGTCCCTGGTATTCAAATGAACCTCTTACAATTGCTGTTGCCAGTTCCAGCGGATTGGCGGTTTTGTGTGCAAATATGAAATCCTTGCCCCCTGTTTCGCCAACAAGTTTAGGATACGATTTATATGTGGCAAGATTATCGGAAACCTGTTTCCACAGTGAATTGAATGTTGAGTTTGAACCAGTGAAGTGGACTCCGGCCAGATCGCGGTGTTTCATTATCACATTGCTTATGAGTGCACCGGATCCCGGTATGAAATTGATTACACCACCGGGCAGTCCTGCTTCTTCAAATATTTTCATAAGATAATAGTTTGAAAGAAGAGAAGTGGTTGCCGGCTTCCATACAGTTGTATTACCCATGAGGGCAACGCTTGTATTCAGGTTCGAGGCAATTGCTGTAAAGTTAAAAGGGGTTACTGTAAATACGAATCCTTCAAGCGGACGGTATTCCAGCCTGTTGATACTTTCTGTCTCTGAAAGAGGCTGTTCCCTGTATATCAGTGAAGCAAAATGGATGTTGAATCTGAGATAATCGATAACCTCACAGGCGGCATCAATTTCTGCCTGCATTACACTCTTCCCCTGGCCGAGCATTGTTGCAACGTTTAACCTGTACCTGTATTTTTTTGAGATCAGCTCGGCGGCTTTTGCCATTATAGCTGCTCGCTCCATCCATGATAGGTTCATCCAGCAGATCTTTGCTTCCAGGGCAGCATTTATCGCCATTGAAACCTCTTTTTCAGTAGCCATATGATATGTTGCCAGCAAATGCCCGTGATCGGAAGGCATTACCAGTCTGCCTGTCTTTCCTGTGCGCACCTCTTTTCCTCCAATAATAAGAGGAATATCAACAACCTGCTTTTTCTGAAACCTGATCTCTTCCTCAAGTAATTTACGTTCCGGACTTCCGGGTTTGTACGAAAGAACAGTTTCGTTTTTTGGTTCTCTGAAATTGTATATTGCGTTGTTCATATTAATAGTATTTTGGCGCAAATGAACTCATTGTAGTCTAAAGGAACAATGATATTTGTCTTTGTCCCCGCGTTCCTGAACTATAACAGATGAAAAATTGAGATGTTCATGGAATAAAGGCATTCGGGGTTAAGTACCCGGTTCAGGATAAACTTTAGTCACTCCAAACTTTAGTCACTCCGAACTTTTGTCGTAACTTGTGTTGAATTTTTAAATAATACAAACAGCATATGTCAGAATTAAAATATTACCATTTTTCTGCAAAAGGATTATTCCATGGGCTTAAAACTCTGGCAGATGTTATTGAAGCTTCAGAGGAAGGAGGTTTTGTCTGGCTTAATTATCATAAGCCAACAAAGGAGGAGCTCAATATTCTTATTGACAAATTCGGCATTCATCCTCTTTCAGTTGAAGACTGCCTTGACAATAAGCAGATTCCGAAAATCGAACATTTCCCGAATAATACATTTTTTATATTCAATGCATTCAGTTATGCCGATAAAACTCTTCATATTGATGAGGTAAATCTCTTTATCGGCAAGAATTTTCTGATTACAGTAAGTGGTCATAATTCAGACTCAAGAAGACCTCTTGATGATATTGAAAAGATAGTTTCAAATGATTCCCAGAATGCAAACAGTGGTCCCTCATTTCTTATGCATGTTGTCCTGGATAATCTTGTTGACCGAAAAGTTGAGGCGTTTGATGCCCTTGAAGATGATCTGGAAGAATCAGAAGATAACGTAATTGAAAATCCGGAATTATTTAATCCGAAAGAACTCATGCGGGTAAGAAAAGATCTGCTGAATCTGAGGAAAAGTCTTTTTCATGAACGAGAAATACTTGTAAAGATCTGCCGGCTCGATTGCCCATTCATAACCGAAAAAGTTATATTTCATTACCGAGACATCTATGACCATCTTGCAAAAATATTTGATCTCTCAGAGACATACCGGGAGGTTGTTACCAATATGATGGAATTGAACACTTCCCTGCAGAACAATATAATGACGAAGGTTTCGAACCAGACAAATGCATCAGTAAGGCGGCTTACACTGATTACAACGGTTTTTATGCCCTTAACCCTGCTGGCAAGTATAGGTGGAATGTCAGAATGGTCTATGATAACAGGACCTGATAACTGGAAGATAGCCTATCCTCTTTTTTTGTTAGGGATGATTATAATAGGGGTTCTAAATTATATCATATTAAGGAGAATTGAGAAAAAAGGGAGCTCGGAACAGCATTAGCAATCAGACTGACACACCTTTCCACTTGCCAAGATCAAACATACCCAGGTGTTTTTCTCCGAATGCTACTATTGCATAGGCGAAGAAGAGTCCTGAGAGTATGTCAATGCTGTAATGGCCATGTGCAAGGAACAGGGTAATAATAACCAGTATCAGACAAGTCATAATTATACTTCTATAAACCTTATCCTTTACCAGAAGGAATAACAGGAATACATTTCCGGCATGCCCCGAAGGATAAACGCCAATGTCAAATTTTGAAAATCCATTAAAAAGAGGATACGACCCTGTGAAATCAGGGGGATTTCCAAAAGGGGTAAGTACTATAAAAACACCCCTGACAATATAAAAAATGGCGCTCATCTGAATGATAAACGGGAGCCTGTTATAATCCTTCTTATGAACCACATATATCAATACAACTATTATGGGGATAAGAGCGAAAATGTCATACCAGAGTGCAACATTAACAGAAGGGAGATTATCAAGTATCAGATCAGAAAGCATCGGGAGGGTCTTTCCTTCGATAGTATAATTATGCAGATAGGTCTGGGAGGCAATGTTAAGGGCTCCGCCTGCAAAAAATGATACCAGGGCAATATAGAGATACCTGCTTTTCAATACCGGATGAAGCGAATGGGAAACTTCAGAAATATATGCAATAGCTCTGTTTGACTTGTTATCTGAATTCATCAACCTTTTCAGTAAATAAGTTTTTTACCCGTTACCAATGGCAGCACATCCTGCCAAAGCCTCCCAAAGATAAAAACTTCTGTGGATAATAGAGTAACAAAATTATAAAGGTTGTTCCGACATTACTTCGTATGTTGCAATAATTTCTTCCCTGAACTCTTCAGGAGCCTCAATATGTCCCCAACCCGACTGTGATTGCCATAAACCGTCGTAAGCAGAATCGTGATACGAGCGTATCAGATGCGGGATCTTTTTTTCGGTAAGAATTTCATCGAGAAGCATTGCCTCCATCTCATTCTGAAGATATAGTATTTTAACCTGTCTAGTCATGATTTATTTTATTACAGCACAATTATTAAGTAATACATCCATAAGAAAACCTGAACATTCTCCACGAAGAGTTATCTCATCTCCCTGGCTAAATACAGAGCCATCCCTTATTGCCGGAAGTGTGCAGATTACTGAAGACATACTGCTTCCTGTTGTGAGTGTTATATTTACAATATTATTTTCTGCAGGCGTAACTGAAGCTATCGTTCCGGTAACTTCAATTACCTTTTTAGTATATTTTGACGAAGCTGTACTCTCATTATCTTCAAATTCTTTTTGCAGAAGGATTGCGGAAATTTTAAAATCGGGTTTGGCTTTCGACAGATCCTCAGCCTTCAGATTATATAAATAGAGCGCTCCAAGAATTCCCGCCAGTGCTACGAAAAAAACAACAAAAAGCGATACTTTAATGTATGTTTTCATTATACAAAGATATTAATAAATCAATTAACCACGGAGAACACGGAGCTTCACGGAGTAATCCACAGAGTATTTATTCAGCCAATAGTCCTCCGTGTAAACTCTGTGTAACTCCGTGTATACCTCTCTTTTACACTCCGTGTTTTCTCCGTGTAACTCCGTGGTTAAATTTCTTTGAAATATGCCTTCAGTAAGTTTCCTTTGCTTCTTAGCGCCTTTGCGTGAAATCTTTATTTACTTACCACCAGAGTATATTTCATATTTACAGTAACTTCCATTTTCTTTTCGATTTTGTCTCTGACTATCGATGGAATTGTGATACCATAATCCTCAGGCATAATATAGAATTTTGAATTTGCATTTAATCCACCTGCTACAACCTCAATGGTACCTTTTGTAGTTATTTTGTTTGTTACATTATGAATTGAAAGATCTCCCTCAACTGTTGTCTCATAAATTCCGGGTTTTGAAAAATCAACTGAAGCGGGATTGGTGATTTTTCCCTTGAAAGTTGCTTTCGGGTATTTTTCCGAATCCATATAGTTCTCATTGAAATGCACCTCCATCAATGCCTTTTCAAAATGAAATGACTTAATTAAAACCTGAAAAACCAACTCCCCCGATGCAATATCAATAACTCCTGCCACCTGGTTGTTCTCAGCTTTAATATCCTCCATTGGTGTATGTGAGTAAAAGCCTATAAACCCATTTCTGGTCATATATTTCTGACCATTAGCAGTCAGGAGCAGAAAAGATAAAATGAAGAATACAGCGATCCGTTTCATAATATTCATGTTGTTTAATATAAAACAAACAACAGAGGAGAAATGTTCTGATTTTCAGAATTCATCTAATTGAAGCAGGAACTTAGAAATAACTCTGCGGTAAAATATTAAATCTACTTAACCTGCTTTATTCATAAACCTTTGTGAACCTTTGTGTAATCCTTAGTGCGCCCCTGCCTACCGGCAGGCAGGTTTGTGGTTAACCTTTTTTTTACCACGAAGCCCGCCCGGACGAAGTCCGTTCGGACGGGGAACACAAAGTACAGCACAAAGTAACACAAAGGAATAGAGCATCTTAACTAAGTTTATGAATAATTCAAGTTAAGCTTACGAACCAACGGTTAATTATTTAACTCCGTGTATTTCTCCGTGATACTCCGTGAACCCCGTGGTTAATTGATTTAGATTTTCCCTTCCCTGTTAAAATTAAACACCCTCGATATGTTAAACCCGAAATGAATATCACCCTTACCCCAGTTACCTGTAGTTTCACCAATAAATCCTTTTTCGATCATTGCCACCGAGTTTGTAAATATGAGTTGAAAGACATGTCCTCCGGTTTCAATATCAACTCCCATTGACAGAGGGCTGTATCCTTTAAGTGCTGTATATGTATGACTTTCAGGTATAAGGTAATATTCTGCATTGAACGAGATCCTTTTTGTGAGCTTCATCCTGCCGCCCAATCCCAGTGCAAACTGATCATTCGGGTCCGTGGCTGCTGCAGTCAGATTCCTGTGTACAAATGTTGGTGTTATCTGTGCTGAAAATGACTGGCTGAATTTTCTGGCTATAAGTACCTGTCCGACATATGAAAGACGCGATGAAAAATCGAATGGTCTTGCCGGATCAGGCCACTTAAGTGTTTTGAGTGCAGCCGATGTGAAAACTGAAAGAGCAACCGGCATTTCCCTGGCTCCGGTTGATTGTCTGAGAATGGAAAACTTGGCAAACCCGTCAAAAGTCTTTTCATAGGTCCCTCTTCCGATGCCTGCCATTAGCCACTTGTTTATTCCATATTCCAGGCTCAGATGGATGTTTGCCTGGTCGAGGCCGAAAAACTCATAAGCGCCGGAGTTAACCCTTCCAAAACGGTGTGATATCCTGAAATCAAGCTGTTTGGGAGCCATCTTTTCAATCGATTGTCCATTCATAATGTGAGTCGATTTGAAAGTGGCAGAAGTGAAGTTTATCTCTTCCTTATTATTCTGATTGATCAGATTCATCAGGTCATCCTGGGCGAAAATGCTGAGAGAGATTGACATAAGAAGTGTTGCGATGGTGAGACTTTTCATATTTCAGGTGTTATTGTTTCAATATTATTTTATACTCATTCTCAAAGCTGGGAGTAAAGATACCTAATCCCAGGTTCTCTTGTATCTCTTTCACCGTCCAGAATCTGCCTTCATCAATCTCATCTTTCTCAATAACAGGAAAATCATCGGTTATTGTTTTGTAGGAAGTGACAAGTTCCCTTTCTCTTGGCGATTCCCATACATATCTGTTAATAAACTCCGGAACAAAATCTGTCAGCTTAAGTTCCTCGAAGGCTTCTCTCTTGAGCGCATCCTCAACCGCCTCTCCCGGATTTACATGTCCGCCAACCGAGGTATCCCATTTACCTGGCTGTATATCTTTAGTCTTTGCTCTTTTCTGCAGGAAAAGTTCTCCCTTGCTGTTAAATACATGAAGATGAACAACTGGGTGAAGAAGCATGCTCTTCCCGTCGTGACAAACACTTCGTGGCGCCACACCTGTAGTATTTCCCTCTTCATCAACAATAGGGAACATCTCTGTGTCGGGGTTGTAATTCATGGGTGCAAAATTAAGGAAAATCCGGGAAAGATTATTCTTCCTCAGTATGTCTGTCATCCCCGATTTTTGCCCCCCAACCCCCCTGGAGGGGGGCTAATTCCGTAAGTTTTTGTTGAATCTTCATTACAGCCAAAGCGACATTAGAGATAACTTCTTCATTGGTGAAACGAATCACTTTTATTCCAAATCTATTTAACTCAGCTGTTCTTCCCAGATCATATTGGTGCAACTCATTATCATCGTGCACTTCTCCGTCTACTTCAATTACAAGTTTGTATTCATGACAATAAAAGTCAACAATAAAAATAAAAATGGGGTGTTGTCTACGAAATTTGGTATTAAAGTAGTTTTTGTCTTTAAGTTTCTTCCAAAGAATTAATTCTGCTAAGGTCATGTTCCTGCGAAGCATCCCAGCAGTTCTTAGAGTTCTTGAATCTGCTCCATAATACATATGCCTGTTAAAAAAATCTGTTCCCATCAGAAATGGCGCTAAATATCAAATATATAAAAACCCTGAATTAATTCAAATTAGCCCCTACTTGGTGTCCAGATAGCTATCGGGTGAAGGCAACCCACTGGTATAAATGTAATTAGCCCCCCTCTAGGGGGGTTGGGGGGCAAAGGGTGATATTTAAATTAATCCCCCTTAATCGGATATTTGGTGCAATTAATTTCCTCCAATTACCGAAAATGAACTGCTTATCGAATTCCCATCCTCATCAACTGCGGTAAGCACATGATTGCCTGCACCCGTAACCATCTCAATCTGATGAATATATCTCGTAGTTCCGAGATAGGTATCGTCGAGATGCCAGAAGATTTTCTTTGAAGGATTTCTGTGTGCCACCTCGGGAATTACCCTGGTGAGTGAACCGGTCTCATCGCGAGGAATAAAAATCCTGACCCCCGGGGAAGGATAGATAAACTCCATCGCAGCAATAGTTCCGGTTACTGAACAACCCGGCGCAACCGGAGGGACAGGTTTGTATCCGGGATGTTTCTGACGGTAAAAATATTCCATCGCCGGCGGCAGTACAAACCAGGCGACATTCATAACATCTTCCGGTGAAGCACAATCTGTTGTAACCTGCATTGTTTCCGATCTGTTCAGATGAATAATCCGGTGATATGGGCAAGCCTCACTTCGTAATCCGTTAATGCAAGCCTGTATTTCTTCTGTCTCCGGACAATCGGGCGATGCCCTGAATCCGCTTTTTGTGCAAACTTTTATCATTGTCAGATCCTCAGTTGGAGTCTTAAACCAGGTTGCTGTCCCAATAGTATTTAACAGATCGAAGAGTATGGGCGCTGCGGCCGCTATTCCGGTAAGTCCGGGTCTCCCTTCTCCGTCAGCATTGCCTGTCCATACACCGATTACATACCGGGGTGTGGTGCCAACGGCCCATCCGTCTCTGAATCCGTAGCTTGTTCCCGTTTTCCAGGCAACCTCGGGCGATGAGGCGAAATATTGCCATCCGGCCTCACCCTCCGGCCTGTTCACTTTCTGAAGTGCCTCGTAGGCAAGCCAGATCGATGCAGCCGACAGGGGAGGAGATGGTTCTTCTGTTTTTATTGTGCCTGTTGTGTCAACAGAGATCAAACGGGGCGGATGGTAATCTTCCCTGTAATATTTCTTTTCTTTCAGGTACCTGTTAAGCACCCTCGACATCGATGCATAGGCTCCGGTAAGTTCCCATAACGATGTTTCACCTCCTCCCAGGATCAGTGAGAGACCGTAATGATCGGCCGGTTTATCAAATGATGTGAATCCCGTTTTTTTCAGCAGGTCAAGGAACCTCTCAGGGTTATATTGCTGAAGCATTTTTACGGCAGGGATATTCAACGATTGGCTTAACGCATAACCAGCACTTACTGCCCCGCTGTACAATTGGTCAAAATTTCTGGGTGAAAAACCCGGGAACCGGGTAGGGATATCGGCTGTAAGTGTGTTTGGAAGAATCTCGCCCGAATGCTGCATTCCTGCGTATAGAAAGGGCTTAAGTATACTTCCTGTACTTCTTAAGGATCGTATTATATCAACATCTCCGCCATGTGACTTAGTCTCTTCGAGGGTGCTGTTTCCTACATAGGCAAGTACATTTCCTGTTTCTACTTCAACAATCAGGCATGCTGAATTATTTATATAATTTTCAGCGAGCACTTTCTGATGGGCATTTATTATTTCCGTTGCCCTCTCCTGCAACTGTTTATCTATGACTGTTCTAATCACCCTCCCCTTGTTTTCTAAATAAAAATGATCTGTGAGATGAGGAGCTTCTGAAGGGAGAGTTTTTGGCTGTCCGGGCACCGGTTCATCAATTGCAAGGATCAGTGTGATTGAATCGATAAAATTTCTTTCGTAAAGCTTTGTCAGGAGATCGTCTCTCCTTTTCCTCAGAACCTCCTGATTCCTTCCCGGGAACACCAGTCCGGGTGAATTGGGAAGGATGGCGAGCGCCGCTGCCTCAGCCCAGGTTAGCGAGGATGCAGATTTGCCTGTATATCTCCATGCCGCTGCTTCCAGCCCAACAGTGTTTCCTCCGAATGGGGCATTGGCCGAATAAATCTCAAGGATCTTTCTTTTTGATCTGAACAGTTCCAGTTTTAAAGCAGAAAGCATTTCAATGAACTTCCCTCCATATGTTCTTGGCTTATTACCTCTTGCTATTCTGGCAACCTGCATTGTTAACGTGCTTCCTCCGCTCACCACCTCACCTGCTTTAATATTGCTGATAAATGCCCTCCCTACCGAAACAGGATTAATGCCCGGATGATAACGGAACCACCGGTCTTCAAATGTGAGAAGGGCTATTTCAAACTTTTCAGGAACCTTTCCGGATGAAGGGAACCGCCACTGACCATCATCTGCTATCCTGGCTCCCAGAAGACTTCCGTCGGATGCCTCAACAACTGTCGACAAGGGAGACCTGAATCGGGGGATTGGTGAAAGCAAAACCGGAGTAACTGCTACTCCGGTTGCAATCAGAAATATCCTGAGTTTTCTATTCAATTTTTCCGCCGGTTACTTTTACTTTACCCCCCGGGACTCTTGCGTAACAATTGGCAGTGTACATCGCTTCACACCATATTGAAGGCTGAAAAAAGTCTCCCCTATATGCTGCGCTCACTATCATAACAAAACTCTTGGTCTCACCCTGCGAAAGCATGAAATAGGTATTTACCCTGTCATCCCTTATATCCCGGTAATCAAAAACTCCTTCCTTAATACCGAAGTTGGCCTCAAAGAGCCTTGAATTACGGATTTCCCAGCCCGATGGCACCATCTGTGTGAGCGCGAGGTTTTCAACTTTTGAAAAAGTGTTGTTCGTTACCCTGACTACCATCATGAAATCCGTGCCCTGCTCAAAACTGGTATGTACCAGTGGTTTCAGGTTCATATCAAAATAATCAACTTTCATAGCAAGACCTTTTTGCTCTCCGGCAGGATCAGAGATAAGCGGAACTCCTTTTCTGCTGATTGTTGCATACACTGGTTTCTCAGAATTGTTTTCAATAACAATCGTATTATTCCCGTTTTTCATCTTTATCTCACTGCTCCATAGTTGTTTGGAAAGAATTGTCTGTTCTGTTTTCTCGCCATTCAGGTTTATCCTTATATTCGCCGGACTTTCTTTATCACCGGGTATCATCTCTGTCCATTTAATATATGATAGCAATCCCCATGAAATTGATTGTGTACTGTACCACTCCGCATTGTTAAACTTTTCACAGATCTCTTTAAGCAGAGGAAACGACAGCTCTTCTTTTTTCAGGAGGGTCAGGGTATAAAGGATTATTGCCTTATCGCGCATCTGACTGCCATAGTAATAATTCTGAAATTCAGGTTCTGTTGTTGTATTCCTGACATCAAGAAGTTCATCAGCTGCCTCCGGTCGTCCTGTTGTTGCATATGCAGCCGCCATCAGCCAGCGGGAAAGCTGTGGCAGATCTTTGCTTTCCCTCAGCCTGTTCATTGCACCCTTCTCGGGCTCTCCTGCCACTGCGAGTGAAAAGAGCCGGTAAGCCTGATCGTTCCGGGCTTCCCTGTAACGTGTATCATAACGCCAGTCCTGTGCTGTTTTCTTCTGATAGTTAATAAGTTTCAGTTTAAAACCGGAGGGGATACTATAACCCGCTCTTTCAGCCTCGGTAATAAAATGACATACATAAGATGTTACCCAGTTATCGGGCTGGTACGATCCCGGCCAGAGGGCAATGCCACCGTTAGCCATCTGTCGTGATACCAGGAGGGTTATCGCATGCTTGATATTCACAGGTACTGACTGCATAAGTTTTGCATCATTTCCTTTTATGTCTTTCAGGTATAGCTGCGGGAATGCGGTCGAAGTTATCTGCTCAGAACAACCATGAGGATAATCCAAAAGGTATTCGAGTCTTTTTTCGAGGTTTATTGAAGGAAGTGCTGAGACCTCAAGCTGAGCTGAGTTTGAACCTTCAATGCCAAATGGAGTGAAGCTTGTTTCCCACTTCTCACCTTGCTTCAGGACTTTCATCTCTGCTCTTGTTTCTGGCGGATTAGGGCTCCTTATTTCAATTTCCATATTATAGGTTGCTGTTTCGCCTCCTCCCGAAGCAGTTACACTGATCTTTGCAACTCCTGTTTTTTCTCCTGCTTTAAAGGTGAATCCTGTATCTTTTTCACCTGTGGAACTGACAGGAATGCTCTTGCTTTTTTCGTCAATACTTATCAATTCATTGCCCTCGGCATTTACTGTTACGGTGTTTATGCCCTCTTTCTGAATAAAGAGCGATACCGGCAGAGCCACTGTTTCTCCCGGACTCACAACCCTCGGTGCAGTGACAAGGATCATAAGAGGATCCTTTACAAAAACAGATTTTTCAGCAATTCCGAAAGCCCGGTCACTGCCGGCAATTATCATTGTTCTTACTGATCCGGTATATTGAGGAAGTGTAATTGCATGGGAATTTGTTTTGTCGGGACCAAGTGTGAATGGCCCGAGGAATTTTACAACGGGGATAAACCGCTGTGCTTTATTTGCAGATTTATCAAGAAGTGCTTCGTCACCGCCCACAGCAAGGATCCTGTCGAGGGTTCCCCCGAAGGCTCCCAGAACATAGTCGTAAAGATCCCATGTCTGAACCCCGAGAGCTTCCCTGGCATAGAAATAATTCCAGGGGTCGGGTGTACTGAAACCTGTTATATCCAGCAGTCCTTCATCAACAACTGCCAGAGTATATGTCATTGGCTTTTTGTTGGTTTCGCTCACCTTAACGATGAATGGTTTCTGCGATCTTATCTCATCTGCCATATCTATTTTTGGTGCAAGCCGGGTTCCGGGATCTTCAACCATAACAGGCACAATTCCATAAAGCCTTATCGGCATATCATTTATTGTTTGCGAATGCGGCTGTATCACAGTAACATAAGCATAGACATTGGGCGCCATCTCAGGTTTTGCCCTGAACTTAACCACACTGTTTCCCTTTTCAGTATTTACCCTTATCTCATCTACAACACCTGTAGAGTTCTCGAGAGTGATAATTGCTCTTGCATTTTCGGGTGAAGGGAAGGAGAGGCTTATTTCATCTCCCGGATTATATTTCTCTTTGTCGGTGCTTACCGACAGGAGGGTAGCACCTGTGCTGTTTCCTTTCATACCATATTCCCAGGGCCAGTCGATAAGCAGGATCTTACCGGTTGAATGTCCGGCCGGAGTAGTTGCCATAACAAGGTACCTTCCCCAATCCTTTTTATCTATGGTGAACCTGAACGATCCTTCTCCGCCAGGTGTTGTAATTGTCTCTTTTATAACAGGTTTATAATTTTTATTCGAAATATAATAGCCAAGGTTCTCCTGATCGGATTCCCACCACCATCTGTATGAGATCTTGTAAACTGTTATTTCAACTTCCGACCTTACCGGTTTTCCCTTTTCATCAACTGTTACTATCTTAACCTCATTCATATTATCTGTAAACAGCATCCTGCTCTTGCCTTTAAGTCCGGGAAAATTAATCCCGGCAAATACCGGGTATGGCGCATATTTTAATGTGGTTTGGGTAATGCTCTCATCACCTCCGGGTTCCATGGCTTTTGCGGTGAAAACTGCATTGAGCATGCCCGGGGCTTTCAGATCATTTCCCGGATTAAAAACTATTGTTGCATTTCCGTCTTCATCAGTTTCTTTATCGAAAATGCTCACAGTCTCGGAATAGAACTCTGTTATGGGATCATCAAACGTGTATTGTTCGTATTTATCAAATACCGTACGTGTATGTTTCAGAATATACTCGACTGACGATTTCATGTTTTTCGCAATCGAACCATTCAGCCATTTTACATTGAGTGAACCTTTTGAAGCTGATTCAGAGCCACCGAGTATCTCTTCATCGAAATTCAGATTTATCTTCAGCCTGTTTGGCTTAATTGTTTCAACACGCACTCTTTTTGTAAATGTTGCCCCGCCTATCCTGAACACAGCTTTATAGTTTCCGGTTACAGCATCATCAGCGGTTTTTGTGCTAAATACAAGCAGGTTGCCTCCGTCTGGTTTTTGGACCTGGTTATCAACTCTCTGCTCGAGGGGGTTAATTAGTTCGAACTGAACCGGATGCCCGGGGGGAAGATCGCTCTTCATATCTTTGATAAAGATTGAAAGGAAAATAGAATCTCCGGGTCTCCATACATCCCTCTCGCCATATACAAATGCTTTTATCCCGTTTTCAGGTTTGTTGCCTGACACATCAAATGAACTGAGCGACAATGCTGCTCCGTCACTTGTTTTCAGGTAGTTTCTGTCTTTATCTTTTTTCGCAATTATCAGGAACGGCTTTCTGGCACAATACAGATCTGCCGACCCGTCCTGATTTGTATTTCCCGAAACAATAAGCTGCATCTGGAAGTCAAAAATATCAATAGCAACTTCGCCAACCGGCAATGAAGAAATAATGTCATTCACCATTACATGAAGGATGTTATCCTCACCTTTCTTGGCCATCAGGCCTAGATTTGAAGCCAGGATGTTCTTTGTGACTCTTTTGTCCGGGCTATAATATGCCGCCTTACATGGGTTATTGCGGTCCTGCCACCGGAACCCGGCCGAATAGTAGAACCCGTCATCGCCCTCATCATAATAGTTATCCGGATCATCCCACGATTCGCGGCTCTCCGATTCCATCTGCGCCAGTTTCTTTTCATAATTGCTCTCTTCATCACTTTCAGCACAGGGATAGAGTGAATAGGATTTTCTCATCCCCAGTGAAACTTTATACAAAACCCCGGGTTCGATGTCGATATAATCTGCCAGGTCAATTGTATGCAGATTCCACCCGCTGCCTTTCATTCCCGGACCGAGCACAAGGTCAACTTTTCCTGAGTAGACCGGACGTCCGAATCTTTTTACTGAATAACCTCCGTTAATTTCTGCTTCCTGGAGAAAATAGGGAAGGTTATTTTCGAAGATCCTGATGATCTTCAGGTCAACGGCATTCAGGTTAGCGGCTTTAAAAGGAAATATCAGGTTTTGAGATGAAGGCAGTATAACCCCGTTTCCTTCAAAAGCAATTGAAGGAAGGATTGCCGTGAAGTCGAGTTGTTTAAGAAAATTAGTGCCGAGGGCTGTTCCCTTATTATTTTTGATGGTTGATTCAACAATAAGGTCTGTTTTTCCCTGTAATTCTACAGAAGGAAAAACAGAAATAATGTTTGTGTTGATGTTAACTGTGATCTCAGTCTGTACTGAAAATTGAATAAGTCCGGTCGCTTCCTGATCTCCATCCATGGGATCGGAAAAAACTATATCAATTCTCTGACTTTCACCGGGGACAGATATTACATCGATTATTTTGAATTCACCGGTAGGAGGGATCATTATTGACGAAGAGCCTTTCTGTTTCACTCCCGATGAGGAACCGTCCCAGGTAACCGTTAGTTCCTGTTCTTTTGCAAGCCTTTCAATTCCGGTAACTGTAAATTTGTGTATAAGGTTTTCAGAATGATCCCATTCGAAATCAATTTTTTTTCTCCCTAGTCTGGCCTCAAGGAACTTTTCAGTTTCGCCGGGCTCGATAAAATCTGATGTTATGATCTGCCCATGGAGAAGGTAGCTGTTCCCATCGCTGGATGCCGATTCAGGGGCTCCCAGTGTTACCCTGAAATCTTTCTTTAATGTCTGGATCCGCAACGGGAAAACATTAAGTCGCTCCTTAACAGCAGCGATTTTATTGAGATTCACTCTTCCGGTAAATATTTTACCGGCATCGAGAACCCGTGTTGGAGTAAAGACAAGAGTAACATCATCCTTCCATTCTGTTTTGCCTTTGATCACCGGATCAAATTCGAAGAGTTGGGTGGCTGATTTATCAGCTTTAGCTGCAAACTCCGGGGTGAAACGGATCTCAATTGCCGAATTTGCCGGTATAATTCCCGATGTGTATGTCGAAATATATTCACTGAAACCTTTGTCTAACGGGATATTTACAGGAACTGATTCTGTCCTGTTCATCATCAGTCTGACAGGTTTTTTCTCACCAGGTCTGCACGAGGTAACAACAAAAAGAACAATGAATAATGAATAAAGTCTTGCAGCTTTCATATTAATGGAAATTGATTTCACATAAAATAGATTTCGGAATCTAATTTACGAAAAAATATGAAACTTCTTTGGTACGGTCCGATAACTCTCGGGAAATGATCCGTACCTGCCAATTATTGCAACTCCGTGTAACTCTGTGGTTATTCGCTCCGTGTAACTCCGTGGTTTGGATTTACGGAGTCACCATCTCCGTCCTTAAATTACTGACATAATCCCGTATTTTATTCAGGGTCTCAACACTTATCGTCATCTCACTTCCGGTCGACCGGAATACCTGTTTGGTTGTATCGATCTCAAGATCACCTTTTTTGAAATATATGTCGAAAGTATCAAAGTAGTTTTTAAGGTATTTAAGTTTCTTTGAATAGTAAACAACAACCGGATCGTCATAATAATTTTTAAGGAAGCTGATGAGAGTTGTTAATGTGTATTTTTGCTCTGCGATTTTTTGTACTACCTCAGGATCAGGATTTTTCGGATCATAAACAAGTTGTGTGGCGATATACAGGGCTTCAACCCATCCGCCCAGAACCATGAGTCCGGCAGTGCTTTCCCTTCCGCTCTCACGAAGATGAGCTTCCATTTTGTTGAATGAATCGTTCATCAGGGACATAATCGTATCGGGTTCTGCCATATCTCCCTCGATTCTTTTGATTGGTTCGGTAAGGAAACTGTCGGGAATGCCTAGTTTATTGCTCATTTCCCTGATAGTTACCATATAGTCTATCATCTCCTGACCGATACCGAATATTTTCAGGTAACCAAAGTCAACGCCATATATTCCGGTATTTATTGAAGCTTTGGAACTGCTCAGATACTGGTTCCTGTTTGTTGTAGGATTAAGAATTGTCGTACTGTTAGGGACACCAAGTCTGTTGAATATATTGCAGATCTCAACAGGAGTAAGGATGCCATAGAAGATTTCATTTTTAATAATGGGATTCATCGCCCCGGTTGAATCGTTCTTATATGTTGAAAAGACAGGAATCAAAGCATCCTTCCCGTTTTCTCTGAATTTACAGGAAGGTAAAAATATTAATATAAAGATTATCGTTAAAGAGAGGAGCCGTCCCATATCTGCATATTTTAATAATATCAAAATTACTAATTAATATGGGATCAACAAACTGTAAAACCACGGAGTCGCACAGAGTACACACGGAGTAACACTGTTTCTGACTTTTTGTTCTTATTCCATTAATTAATGGATATTCTATTCCATGTTTTACTAAATGTATCATTTTGTGAATTCCTCCGTGTCACTCCGTGAATTCCTCCGTGTTCCTCCGTGTTCCTCCGTGTTACTCCGTTTAACTCCGTGGTTAAATACTTTTTTAAAGATCAGGAAAGTAACAAATTAAAGCAAAATTCTTCCCCCCAGCTGCCTCGAAATAGCCCCTAATGCAGTACTCAGATTTGCATACCTTCTCTGCAGAAGCAGCACCTTATCAATATCATTGGCCTTGACGGCTTCCTCCAGCTGGGTCATTATCTCTTTTCTAATGATAATGATCTTATCACTTTTAAACTTTAGAACTGCATCTCCTACCATATCCTTCAGCTTCATCTCCTCTGTCTCAACATAGGTTTGCTTTTCTTTCCATATTCTGCTCAGCTCATGCCCGTCAGCCAGAAGATCAGCCGAGAGACTTGAAATCTCCGGATCCTCATGTTTCACAAACTGCTTATCTCCGGTCATCAATCCATGCTCCCCATGGAACTGGAAATCTGAAAATATCTTTGCACACACTCTGTCAAGAAATGAAAGTCCGTCGCCCGTTATCTCCCTGATGATAAAATCAGAAACAGTCAGTACCTCCTCATTTCCGTCTTCAGTATTAACTTTCCTCTCAAATTCAACGGTTCCGTATTTCAGGAGAAGTCGGATAATTTCTCTCTCAGAATAAAGGGGGGTAGTTCCGGGTTGTAACGGTTTATCAATTACGAGTGGCGGAACAGGCAGATCTTCCGGACCAGGATATTTATTCCTGTCCTGAAAATTCTTCTGTCGCTGCAGCTTGTTTACCTCGTTGTACAGGATGGCCTCCGGTACTTCCATAAGGGTACTGCACTCCTTTATATATACTGTCCTGGTAATTGCCTCAGGTATAACAGCTATCGATTTAACAATATCCTTTATAAGGTTGGCTTTCTGTACCGGATCATTGTTTGCTTCCGAGAGAAGAAGGTTTGTCTTGAAACGGATGAAGTCCGTCTCATTATCTTTCAGAAATTTTGTAAACTCTTCGTTACTTACCTTTTTTGAGTATGAATCCGGATCTTCTCCATCGGGGAGAAGAACGATCTTCACATTCATCCCCTCTTCAAGTACCAGGTCTATCCCTCGGATGGAAGCTTTTATGCCGGCAGCATCGCCGTCATACAGTATTGTAATGTTCTGTGTGAAGCGTTTTATAAGTCTTACCTGCTCCTGCGTGAGCGAAGTTCCTGATGAAGCGACAACGTTTTCGATGCAGGCTTCATGAAGCGACATCACATCGGTATACCCTTCAACAAGATAACACCTGTCCTCCTGTGTGATGGTTTTCCGCGCCTGGAACATTCCATACAGGATCCGGCTCTTATGATATATTTCCGACTCAGGTGAATTGAGATATTTCGCGGTCTTGACATCTGTTTTAAGTACTCGTCCACCGAAGCCTAACACCTGTCCCGAAAGAGAATGAATGGGGAACATAACCCTTCCGCTGAATCGGTCGTAGAAACGGTCCTCATGTTGAATTGAGAGTCCGGTTTTGACAAGAAAATCTGTTTTATATCCGTCTTCTATCGCCCTTTTGGAGAAGGCATCCCGTTTCTCAAAGCTGTATCCTACCTCAAACTTCTTCAGTGTATCCTGACGAAATCCCCTTTCCTTGAAATATGTTATCCCCACGCTCATCCCTTCATCGCTCTGGAAAAGATTTTCAGAGAACTGCCTGGCAGCGTATGCAGAAACAACAATAAGGCTTTCCCTTTCGTTCTGTTTCTCAAGCTCCTCCTGGGTTAGTTCCTTCTCGACAACTTCAATATGGTATCTCTTTGCCAGATATTTCAGTGCTTCGGGATAGGTGAGGTGTTCGTGCTCCATTACAAAGTTCACCGAGTTGCCCACCTTGCCGCAACCAAAACATTTGAAGATCTCTTTCGATGGAGATACAGTAAACGACGGTGTCTTCTCATTATGAAAAGGACAAAGTCCGAGGTAGTTTACACCACGCTTCTTTAACGGAACGAATTCCTGCACAACATCAACTATCTGGGCAGCATCAAGTATTCGTTCTATTGTAGAGCGGTCGATCATTGTTCAAAGATATTGTTTTTTGCGGATTCATTTAACCACGGAGTCACACTGAGTAAGCACGGAGTAACACTGTTTATCAATTTAAACTCTGTGTACCTCCGTGGTTTTCCCTCCGTGCAACTCCGTGTTTTCACTCCGTGAAACTCCGTGTTTAAAGGATTTCTTTGAAATACTCAATTGTTCTCCCTAATCCTGTCTCCAGATCAATCTTCGGCTCCCAGTCAAGCTCTTTCTTCGCAAGACTGATATCCGGCCTTCTCTGTTTTGGATCATCTGTAGGAAGTGGCAAATAAACTATTTTGGATTTTGACCCTGTCATCTGAATAACCTTCTCAGCCAGCGACTTGATTGTAAACTCAACCGGGTTTCCAAGGTTAACCGGACCTAGGAAACTATCAGGCGTATCCATCAGTTTTATAAGCCCGTCGAGAAGATCATCGATATACTGAAAACTTCTTGTATGTGAACCATCTCCAAAGATTGTAATGTTTTCGCCCTTAAGCGCCTGAACAATAAAATTTGATACCACCCGTCCGTCGTCCGAATTCATTTTCGGACCGTATGTATTAAAAATCCTGGCAATCTTTATCCGCACATTATTCTGCTCATGATAATTCATAAAGAGCGTCTCCGCACATCTTTTCCCTTCATCATAACATGCCCTGGGGCCAAGGGTATTCACATTCCCCCAATAACCTTCGTGCTGAGGATGCACCTCCGGATCGCCATATACCTCGCTGGTAGATGCCTGCAGGATCTTCGATTTTGTCCTTTTTGCAAGTCCCAGGCAATTAATGGCCCCCATTACCGAGGTTTTAATTGTCTTTATTCCATTATACTGATAGTGAACAGGTGAGGCAGGACAAGCCAGATTATATATCTCATCGGTCTCGACAAACAGCGGCATCGTGACATCATGCCTTATAAGTTCAAAATAAGGATTATCGAGCAGATGTACAATATTCTTCTTCGACCCTGTGAAGTAGTTATCCATGCACACCACCTCATGCCCCATATTAAGCAGCTTCTCGCAAAGATGTGATCCGATAAACCCTGCACCACCGGTTACAAGAATTCTTTTCATAGGCCAAATTTATTTACAAATATAAGAAATCTGCTCCGTGATTTTCTCCGTGAAACTCTGTGCAACTCCGTGCAACTCCGTGTAACTCCGTGCAACTTCGTGTAACTCCGTGTAACTCCGTGGTTAATTTTTAGATACCGAAATCTTAACAACAATCTCATCTATTTCAATCTCACGGGCACCTTCACCTGAAATGTTTTTTGAGAGTGTAACTGCTGTAGCCAACGTTTGTGATCCGATATATGCAGCATGCCTCTTCACCGCTTCACTCACAAACTCATGATCTTCAATCTGAACACTTATCTTGTCGGTGACGTCCAATCCGGTCTCCTTACGGATATTCTGAATCCTGTTCACAAACTCACGCGCTATACCTTCATAGCGGAGTTCTTCAGAAACTGTTATGTCTAGGGCAACTGTCAGCTTACCATCATTGGCAACCTGCCAGCCCGGGATATCTTCGGAGATGATCTCGACATCCTCTGTAGTCAGAACTATCTCCTGACCATTAATCGTTACAGGATGTTTCCCATTATTTTCAAAAGCCACTATCTCACTGGGAGTAAAAGTTGATATTGCAGTCGCGATCTCTTTCATCATCTTGCCGTAACGGGGTCCAAGGGTTTTAAAATTGGGCTTTATCTTCTTCACAAGAATTGATGCTGTATCATCGATGTATTCTACCTCTTTTACATTCACCTCGGCAAGTATCAGGTCTTTCACAGCTTCAAATTTCGACCTGAAGTTTTTATCAGAAACCGGTACCATTATTCTCGCCAGAGGCTGACGCACCCTGATGCTCACTTTCCTCCTCAGACCAAGGATCATTGATGATACTTTCTGTGCAATATCCATCCTCTCCTCAAGAGCTTTGTCAATAAGCGATTCATCATATTCAGGGAATAGTGCAAGATGAACTGAATTCTCTTTATTTCTACCCGTTGAATTATTGAGATCCATGAATAGCCTGTCCATGTAGAAGGGCGCTATTGGTGCCCCGAGTTTGCTTATTGTTTCAAGACATACGTATAGTGTCTGATATGCAGCGAGTTTATCTTTATCATATTCACCTCCCCAGTAGCGCTTACGGTTCAGACGCACATACCAGTTGCTGAGGTTTTCTGTCACAAAATCCTGTATCGCTCGTCCTGCGCGGGTAAGGTCATAATCTGTATAACAATTTCCGACCTCCTTTATAAGTGAATTGAGAAGTGAGATTATCCATCTGTCGATCTCGGGTCTTTCATTTACCGGGATCTCCATTTCAGCATATCTGAAACTATCTACATTCGCATAAAGAGAGAAGAAGGAGTATGTGTTATACAGTGTGCCAAAGAACTTGCGTTTTACTTCATCTACCCCTGTTATATCGAATTTCAGATTGTCCCATGGCTGTGCATTGGTAATCATATACCAGCGCAGCGGGTCGGAACCATACTCTTCAATGGATGAGAAGGGATCGACAGCATTACCCAGTCGTTTCGACATCTTATTCCCGTTCTTATCAAGGACCAGGCCGTTCGAGATTATATTTTTAAACGCGACTGAGTCGGAAATCATCGTTGATATTGCATGAAGCGTAAAGAACCAGCCTCTTGTCTGATCGACACCCTCAGCAATATAATCAGCCGGGTACATCTCACTGAAATTTTCTTTATTCTCAAATGGGTAGTGGGCCTGGGCATATGGCATAGCTCCCGAGTCGAACCATACATCTATCAGGTCTGGTTCACGCAACAACTTCTTTCCGGTGTCGCTCACAAGAACTATCTCATCAACAAACGGACGGTGAAGATCGAATTTCTCATAGTTCTCTGCGGAATTGTCCCCCTCAGTGAATTTCTCCAACGGATTGTTTTTCATGAATCCGGTTTTGACAGATTTTACTATTTCACTTCTGAGTTCAGCTGCTGAACCTATACATTTCTCCTCTTTTCTGTCTTCTGAAACCCATATTGGAAGCGGTGTGCCCCAGTAACGTGAACGCGAAAGGTTCCAGTCTACCAGGTTTTCGAGCCATTTGCCAAACCTTCCGGTACCTGTCGATTGCGGTTTCCAGTTAATTGTATTGTTGAGTTCTATCATACGGTCGCGGAATGCCGTTGTACGGATGAACCATGCGTCAAGCGGATAGTAAAGTACGGGTTTGTCGGTCCTCCAGCAATGAGGATAACTGTGAATTTGCTTCTCTATCCTGAAGGCTTTCCCCTGTTGTTTTAACATAACTGCAATCTCAACATCAAGGGTCTCTGCATCGGGAGCAAGCGTTATATCATATTCATTTTTGACCGCATGGGCTTCAAAACCAGCATATGTTATTTTGTTCACACTGGACTTGACAAAAGACTCGTCAAGGTCTGCAATGGGCACCATAAAACCTCTCTTATCCACCATCGGACCAAAGGTACCGTCTTTTCTTTTCACAAGGAGGGGTGGTATTCCGTTCTCGATGGCAATCCGGTAGTCGTCTGCACCAAATGTAGGTGCTATATGAACTATCCCTGTTCCGTCTTCGGTTGTAACGAAATCGCCGGTAAGTACTGTGAATGCTCCTTTACCCGGATTCATCCAGTCTATGAGCTGCTCGTAACTGATACCTTTCAGATCGCCCCCCTTGAATTCTTCACCCGTTTTGAAGGGGATCTTTTTATCACCGGATTTATATTCGGAGAAATCTATTGTGCTGTTCTGTTCCGGGAACAGGTTATTTAAAAGCTCTTTTGCTATAATAATTGTAATTGGTTCCCCCGAATAAGGATTAAAGCTTCTTACCTTAATATATATAATATCCTTACCGACAGCCAGAGCTGTGTTTGACGGGAGTGTCCATGGAGTGGTAGTCCAGGCCATAATGTGTACAGCTACGGTATCGGTGTTTTTGTACAGGAACTCCGATCTTTTATCACGGATCACCTTGAAGAGTGCTATACATGTTGTGTCTTTCACATCCCTGTAACACCCGGGTAGGTTAAGTTCATGCGAGCTCAAACCGGTTCCTGCAGCAGGCGAATAGGGCTGTATTGTATAGCCCTGATAAAGAAAACCTTTGGTATAAAGTTGTTTCAGGAGCCACCAGAGTGTTTCGATATAGCGGTTATCGTATGTTACATAAGGGTGATCCATATTCACCCAGTAGCCCATTTTACGCGTAAGATCTTCCCACAAGTCGGTGTATTTCATTACATCTTTCCGGCACTCTTTGTTGAAATCTTCAACAGAAATATATTTGGTTGATGATTTATTTCCGATATCATCCTTGGTTATCCCAAGTGCTTTTTCAACCTGAAGTTCCACCGGCAGTCCATGTGTATCCCACCCTGCCTTACGTTTAACCTCATAACCCGATTGTGTCTTGAACCTGCATATCGCATCCTTGATGGTACGAGCCATAACATGGTGGATCCCCGGAATACCATTTGCAGAAGGAGGACCCTCATAGAATACAAACTCACCTTTCCCGTTTACCTCCCGGATACTCTTGTGAAAAGTATCGTTCTCATCCCATACTTTAAGGATCTCTTTATTCACCTGCGAGAGATCAAGACCTTTGTATTCAGGAAACCGTTTCCCCATATTATCAATCACTTATTATTGTTTTTTATTTTAGAAAAATTCCGGACAAAGATAGCAATTTCAATTAAAATAAATGAAGTGCGACGAGGGAACTTATTGACGTAGTGACGAAGAGACGAAGAGACGAAGAGACTGAGCGACAAGCAATTTTATTTTATTTTTGTATATTTAGGATTGGAATAATAGTTAACAATCTTAATCGCTGTAAAAATGAAAATCAGATCTCACAGAGAATTGGAAGTATATAAACTTTCATTTGATAGTGCCATGAGAATTTTTGAAATAAGTAAGAGATTTCCGAAGGAGGAGACATATTCATTAACGGATCAGATCAGACGTTCCTCAAGATCAGTATGTTCTAACCTTGCTGAAGGGTTCAGAAAAAGAAGGTACCCAAAGGCTTTCATATTATAGCTGTCAGATTCAGAAGCTGAAGCTGCAGAGACTCAAACATGGCTTGATTTCGCTCTGAATTGTACATATATTACTGAAAAAGAACACCATAAGCTTAATGAAACATATGATAATATTATCGGGAAACTGGTAGTCATGTCTTCCCATCCCGATAACTGGAGTTGGTGATGTCTCTAAGTCCCTAAGTCTCTTAGTTCCTTTCAATTATCTATCTTTACATTTAAAATACTGAAACACAATGAAACGTCTGGTAATATTAACCGGAGCCGGTATGAGCTCCGAAAGCGGCATAAAAACATTCCGCGATTCCAACGGTCTTTGGGAAGAATATGAAGTTACAAAAGTAGCAACACCCGAAGCATGGTATGAGAACAGAGATCTGGTCCTGAGGTTTTATAATGAACGCCGGCATCAGCTGGAAACCTGCAAGCCAAATGCCGGCCACACCGGACTCGCACTTCTTGAAAAGCACTTTAGTGTTCAGATAATCACACAGAACATCGATAATCTCCATGAACGAGCCGGCAGTACTAAAATATTGCATCTTCATGGCGAGCTGACCAAAGCCCGAAGCTCGACAGATCCGTCGCTCATATATGATATTGGTTACAAAGACATTAATCCAGGCGACAGATGTGTTAAGGGCAGTCAGCTACGTCCCCATATTGTCTGGTTTGGGGAAGCAGTACCGATGATGGATGAAGCCATTGAGCTGACTTCAGAGGCTGATATTTTTGTTGTTATCGGCTCCTCACTGATTGTCTATCCTGCTGCCGGACTAATTAATTATGCCCCAAAAAAAGCATCCCTCTGGCTCATCGATCCAAAGGATGTATCAATACCAGTAAGCAGAAATGTTAATGTAATTAAGGAAACCGCTTCAGTAGGTGTTTCTATTTTGACAAAACGTTTGTTAGAGTAGCAACCAGGTTATTTGCGGCGCGGGGGGGGGGGGTTGGGGGGGGGGGTGG
>JANNKF010000244.1:0-9873 GCA_031396165.1 Bacteroidales bacterium
AATTCATCAGCGATACCTGCTCACCGGAAGCGAGTTGTGTATCGATTATCCTCTCTATTCCTCTTACCGAGACAACACATGGTACACTCAGGCAGACATCTTTAAGTCCATATTCTCCATCGAGATATGCTGAGACTGTAAGAACACTGTTCTGATTTCTCAGAATTGAACCTGTAATCTTTACAAGGGCTAGTCCGACAGCAAAGTATGTTGATCCTTTCGAATTAATGATATAGGCCGCCGAATCGCGGACCTGCTGTTCTATCTCTTTTCTCTGTTCGTTCCAACCCGGACAGTTACCACATACCTTACAATAATCGCTTACAGGGATGCCGGCTATATGCGTCATCGACCATGCAGCAAACTCGCTGTCACCATGTTCCCCGAGAAAATAGGCGTGGATATTATGAACATCAACATCACAATGTTTCCCGAGCAGATGCCTGAACCGGGCACTGTCGAGTACAGTTCCTGAACCAATTACACGTCCCCGCTCCCATCCACTTCTCTTAAGTGCAACATAGGTAAGAACATCAACCGGATTGCTGACTATCAGCATAACTCCATTACACTGCTGTTGTGATACACTCTCCGCTATTCCTCCAACAATATCAGCATTCTTCTTCAATAGTTGCAGACGTGTCTCGCCGGGCTTCTGGGCAGCTCCTGCAGTTATGACCACAAGTTGTGCATCGGCAAAATCCTGTTCTGTACCCGGACGAATAATAACAGGGGGGAAAAAGGGTTGCCCATGTACCAGGTCAAGAACCTGTCCATTCACGAGATCTTCATTTCTGTCGATAAGGACGATCTCACTTGCCAGACCGCTTTGTGCCAGGGCATAACAGTATGTTGCTCCCACCGAACCTGCACCTACTACAACAACCTTACGTTGTTGTTCTGTATATTCTTTTATTTTCATTTTTGTAAGATGTAATATTTATGATTGAAAAAAGGCAGCAGGCAGTAAGCAGTCATTTGCGCTGCGCGTCATTTGGCCTTCGGCCGTCATTTATTGTCATTGACCGTATTACAATTGAATGACTACTAATGACTATTGAATGACCATTGAATGACCCCCTTTCTCTCAAGTTTCAGAGGGCGATGCTCCTGAATGACTATTGAATATCTGATTCAACCTGCCCAAAACAACCTGTTTATTTTAATAAATTTTTAAGAGCTGAACCAAAAATTAAATAACTGGTATTTCCACCGATCGTTCCTTCGTTTTGTGCCCAAATAAATGGCCAGTCGTCGTAGTTCTCAAAGTGGTCGGGTTGTCTGAATAATATACCCGGTGCAACATTTCCCGGAATAAATGAGAAATCAGCCCTGTTATTACCATAAAAGACTTCTTTGGGACGAGTGGCGCCAAGGGTTGCCACTAACGAATAATTGTGATACGGATGGCAACCAAAAAGCCAATTGGTGGTCTTGAAAGCATGGCTGACATTAATAATATCCGGGAAATATGTACTGGCAAAGCAAATGGTGGTACCAAAGCTCACCACATTTCCGCTTCCTGCCCAGTTACCGAGACCAATGGGTACTCCGTAGGGATTATCCTTTTCAAGTCCGTCGATATATTCTTTGTACTTTACAGCATACGGCCGCAGCTTTTCTTTGTAGGATGCATCCATGTGCGGTATGGCATGTAAGGCTGTCAAAATGTTGCTGCTTACGTTACGATCAAGTGCTGGCCATAAAAGTTCCTGAAATTTATCAACATATAGTTTCTCCCCGGTTGAGATGTAGAGTTGAAGATTGGTGCCAATATCTGCTGATCCTCCGCCTGTGCCGGTGCGACCCTGAGGTTGTTTGGCTAGTAATTCCGTCGCCTCTGTTAGCAGTCTTTTTGACTGTTGCAGTGCTCTTGCCGAAAGGTCATCATTATATCCCTTCAATGCCCGGCTTGTTGCTGCAAACATTGTTGCTGCCCTGAGATCGAGGCCGGCATTACGGCCTGTAAACGCCCACATACCATCTTTAACTCCGCTCGACTTACCGTCAGCGGCTACTTCGTAAGGGCCAAGGTTTGGATTATATGGAAGGCCGTCAGTTATTGCGGCGGCGTCACCAAGGTGATGGTAATTATCGAGAACAGAGTTAGAGAGAGTTTGTGCCATATGGCCGATAATCTCTGCCTGAGCTACAAGGTTCATTGTTCCATGCTCGATAAACTGCAACACATCCGGCGTACCATCCGGACGATGAAGATCAACATAATGTTGCTTCTGATCAACAAAAGTCTGATCGCGTAGTGGTTTGAAAGATTCCCATGTCTGAACAAAGTTCTGCACTACGCCGATATTCGCTCCTGTCTCGATATCAAAATCTCCGGCGTCGAAAAAACCACCTATGTTTAATCCTGGGATCAATTCCAGAGCTTTATATTTGGTATCGGTCGTTGGTCCTTGCCTATGCATGTCGAAATGATCGGTGGGTGCCGGAGCCTGGAGATAACCTTCCTTAAAAGGCTCGCCGTGCCACACCCTGTAACCCTCGTTTACGAACATATGATTCATATGTATCGGGATCCATATATCGTTGGTGGCATCGGTGAGCTTATCGTAAACGTTATTTTCTATTAAAAAGTTATTTGTTTTAATGTCGCCATACTGAATATAGTATATACCGGGGGTGTTAACTGAAGAAAAGTCGAATTTTACATAGTGATATTTATAATAGTCACCCCAGGGTACGATTTTGCCGCTGAATACTTCGCCAGCTGTGCCGTCGTCGCCTATTTTATATATCGATGCTTTTGCAAGCGGTTTGTCTTTCTTGTCGAGTTCAATGACGGAGACTTTTTGTTGGGAAGGGAGGTAGCCAACTTGAGAGAAACCGATATTTGGTTCTCTTATCCAACCCTTAATGGCATTTGGTTCAACTATCCAGGATAGAACCTTGCCTGTTTTTCCTGCAGGAAGTAAACTGCGAACTACAAACCAACCGTTTTGTGCCAGAATACGACCGTCGAAAAGCATAAGATCGACATCAGACGAGGTGATTTTTACCATACGTTCGGGATCATCGGGTGCAAAAAGAATGGTACGGCCGGTTTCGAGAGGAAGCGGTTCAATAAATCTTCCAGTCCCCCTGTCATCGGAAGTTATATACCCCTTGAATTGCTTAAGTTTTTCACTGTTAGGCTTCGTAATGGTGTTACCTACCACATAGCGCGGGAATCGATTGTAACGCCCATCCATCAAATAGGCCTTTCCCAAATATTGCGAGGGTAGAAACTCAAGATTAAATCCGGCACTCCCTTCAAGTGCTGTAGGAAGGGGTTTATCCAGGTAAACAGAAATCTCAACACCTTTACCCTTAGCCGTGACAACAACCCGCGATTCAAAATCGTAATCTTCATACCTTAAGACAGACTCAATGGTTTTAGCCACACTGTCTACTTTTCGGGTTGGTATCGCAGGAACAAGATCCCATTGCTCCGGAGTGCTGGAAAGTCTCACAGCGCCGCCTTGTGCTGTCCTTACGCCATGGTGAATCAATTCTATGCCGGCAGTCTTCTCATCGTTAAAACCTCCGGTAAAAAGATTGTTGTACACAAGGACATTGACGCCCTGAGTCTCGAAATACTTAAGTTTATTGAGTATCAAATCCTGGCTCGAAACATAATTGCTTGCCATTAATAGCAGCACTACAAGTGGTAAAAATGTTTTTCTTTTCATATTTATTGAAAATTTAAAATAAGGCAGAATCCTCCATGCCCATGTTGCTAAAGTGTAAAGGTAAAAAAAAACGGTCTAAAATCGTCAGTTGCTTCGCGTCAATCAGAGGTTATTGACTGCATTTTACTTATGGTTTGTCTCTGCCGGCAAATCTGTTTCTCCCCAATAAAAAATCAACAGCTCTGGTAATATTTCTCACTACACTTTCTTCTGTTTTCAGGGAAGAAATATACCTTATAATCTCATTTTGCCGTGATGCAGGCAAACTGTTAAACTTTATTTTGGCCTCAGGACTGTCCTCCAGCGCTTTCAACAATCCGGGATGAGGCTTAATTGTTCTGTCTGAGGGATCGAAGGCAATAGTAATATCAAGTTTTTCACCAATATGTTTTGGTGAATTTTTCAGCATTGTGGTATTTATATAGAGTCGCCATGCCCCACTATATCTAATCAGAGTTTGTTTGTATTGAACTGAGTTTACTGTTCCGCAAACAGGAACAGGCCCCTTGCTTTTACCAGATTGTTTGAAAATACTAGCTAACACTTTATCGGGTATAAATACAAACGGATTAATTCCGATTATTTCTAATTTCGAATTGAACCTCATCAGCTTATATATTGTCATTAGTGGTCATTTGGTCGCCGCGCCTGCAGAGTATTCCAGGATATCACCTGGCTGGCAGTCTAATACATTACAAATAGCTTCCAGGGTGGTAAACCTGATTGCTTTTGCTTTTCCGGTCTTTAAAATTGAAAGATTAGACAAGGTTAAATCAACTTTTCCTGATAGCTCATTAAGCGACATCTTTCGTCGCGCCATCATTACATCTAAGTTTACTATGATTGGCATGGCTTATACAGTTAAATCGTTTTCATTCTGGAGCTCAACTCCTCTTGAAAAAATAGTAGCTATAACATAAATTACTGCCGCCATTAATATAAATGCACTGCCATCTTCCCAGAATTGATTTAGCGTGTCGAAATCGAATCCGTAATGCACCATACTTCGTGATATTTCACGGGCTATGATACTTAAGATCCCTATTTCAAGAGTGATGTAACTGATTTTTTTAATCTGGCCGGCAACATAGCTGTTGAATGGTTGTAACAAATCAAATTTGTGTAAAAGCATCATGACTACATAGAACAGAAATGCCTTTAAAATGGAGATTGTCAGAATAAAACCATACATCCCGAAAAAAGCCAATCTGGCTGTATTATACATTTGACTTAAGTCCAGCTTCTGATAAAGGTTCGGGACAAATTCAGGCTTGAAGAGACTGAAAACAAAATTGACTATCATGGCTCCGGCTTCAATGCACAGGCCAATAAATATGACCCAGGTAACTATTTGCAGGCCTATAAATACGAGGTTGTTTCTTTTTGTCATAATATTTAAGAGTTAAGATTATGGCTCAAAGATAATAATAATTTATTGATTAACAACAAATATTAACTTATATTCAAGTTATTTTTATTGATTAGATTTGAAATCCATTAACCACAAAAGACACATAGGATTGCGCAAAGAACGCAAAGGAAATCGGCGTGAGGCGTGAGCTCTTTCACTTTTTCTCCCATTCTACTCCATATGAGATCCCGGTAATTTCAAAAACAATATCCTTCCCGGCCTGTTTTAAGATTACTTTGTCACCAGTTTTTTTATTTATTAATACTCTGGAAACAGGTGAAATAAAAGATACTTTCCCCCTTGAAATATCTGCTTCATCAACACCTACAATCTGAAAAGTCTGGTGTTTGCCGGATGAGTCTGTTCTGAGAGTTATCGCTGCACCAAATCTGATTTCATTTTGTGGCTGCCCGGTTAAATCAACTATTCTGGCTTCAGCAATCCGGTTATTCAATAGTTGCAATTTTGCATTAATATAGTTTAACTCAATCCTTTTATCATTCTCGCTGGCATTATTCAAATTGCTTTTTTCATTTTCAAGCATCTGTTTCTCAGCCAATAACTGATTCATACCAAATGGGGTAACAAAGTTTGTCACCCCTTCCGGCAAATATGCCCTCTGAGGTATTATCGGAATTTCCTCCTGATCGTCTTCTTTAACAAATCCTCTGCTCATAACCTATTTGCTTCGTGACATTTGCCCTGTTGGTGTCATTTACTTCATGTCATTTGGTCTTCGGCTGTCATTAATTGAGATTGATTGTATTACTACTGAATGACCATTGAATGACCATCGAATGACAATTGAATGACTTCAGTCCTTTTTTTTACGGCTTAATACCTGTCATATTTACCATCAATAATCACCTCCTTCACTGCTTCCAGATAGCCGAAGCCGTTGAGCATGTCAGGCAACAGGTAACTGCCTTCCACCCATTCGTTCCACGCATTGATTGTGATAAGTTTTGGCTGTCCGGGATGGTTGTCGGCATATTCTTTTGCTTTGGAGAGCAGGGTGGCAAAACTCTGTGGAGTATTATTGTAGTGCACCACATCGCGGATCCCTTTTGCAGGAAAACGCGGCGTATCGTCCCATCCGATTGACACACAGGGAAAGACCGGTACATCCAGTATAGCGTCCATTTGTTCCCGGATCATGATAGAATTGGTGCCGTAAGTAATATAATCTTCAACGCGTCCGCCCATATTATACATAGCAACACTGTTGAAACCCATCGCTTTCACACTGCCGGTAAACTTTGCAGCTGCCTCTTCCGACATAACGGATCCTCCACCCTGATTCCACTGTATATGTAATCCGGGGAAACCGGCCTTTTTCACTTCATCGCGGAAATAGTCGAGCGCTTTACGGGCTTCTGCTTCACTGTTGCCAAAGCTTTCAATCAGTTTGGGAACGCTGAAAACCGAAAAAACAGGTTCGCCGTTTATTTTTAAATAATTAGGACGCTTGAAATACTGATTGATGATCCTGTCGACTATGATCTGATAGTTTTTCCAGTCCACTTTGGCGTTCCAGAGGATATCAGTATTGTCCTTATAGAGATGGTAATTCCAGTAATTGTACTTCACATCGTGGTTGGCCCACATTATGTAGAACTGCATTTTTTCGTTGTTCGCTGCTTTCAGGAAACCGTCGTTAAGGGCGCTTTCCAGATACGGGCCCTCCTCATACCAGTACCAGTCGTATACGAATACATTAATGCCGTGGTCGGTGGCTACATCAATCCATTTTTCCACCACTTTCGGATCGTTGTCCAATTCGTAACCCCAAAGTGGCTGCCGGGGCTGGTAATGTCCGTCGAACCGGGGATTGCCCTTTTTAATCACTTCCCATTCACCGGTGCCTTCCGGCCACAACTTTTCCATGCTAAGTGAATCGTTGTGGCACGACGGCCAGATATATGCAGCCACATAGTAATCGCTTTTTGCAGGTTTATCCTGCTGCTGAGGCTCATTAACAACTGATGAACATCCGAAAAGAATAGCCAACAGTATCAGAGCACTGAATTTCAGAATTGAATTTTTCATTTATTTTATTTTAATCAAGTATACAAAAAATTTAAGTGCGGGCAAAGTCATGGAGGAAATGTATAATGTATTAATGATGGCAGATGACTTGAAAAAGGCGCAGTGCACAGGGCACAGGAAGTCACCGGTTATTTTATTTATCAATACCCTGGCTAAGGGAGAAATAAAGGAGACTTTCCCCTTCGAAATATTTGCTTCATCAACGCCGACAATCTGAAAAGTCTGAATATTGTTTGATGCTTCTGTTTTGAGAGTTATAGTTGCACCGAATCTATTTTCATTCTGTGGCTGCTCGTTTACAATAACTATTTTAGCTTCAGCAATTCTGTTATTCAATAGCTGCAATTTTGAATTTATAAAGTTTAATTCGATTCGTTTCTCATTCTCGCTGGCATTATTCAAATTGTTTTTTTCATTTTCAAGCGTCTGTTTCTCAGCCAATAATTGACTCATACCAAATGCAGTAACAAAGTTTGTCACTCCATCGGGTAAATATGCCCGCTGTGGTATCATTGGTACCTCTTCCTGATCGTCTTCTTTAACAAATCCTCTGCTCATAGCTTAATAATTTGAATTATAATCCTCATCTAAGGTAGAAAAAATATGGGTCAAATTATTAAGGACGACGTACGACGCAAAACTTCTGCCTTCGGTCGTCTAAGTTGGCCTGCGACTGACTAGCATCACCGGGTTAAGCAAAAAAAAATCTCAGGCACAACTAGCTAAGGAGGCTGGAATAGTCCGTTCAACTTTGAGTCTTTTAGAGAATGGAGAGTATACAAGCTTACTCATATTTATCCAGTTACTACGGGCTTTAAAACTGCTCAATCTGCTTCAGCAATTTGAAATTAAAGAGGAACCTAGTCCTTTACAACTGGCAAAACTTGAACAATCTAAAAAGAGACTGGCACGCAGAAAAATTACAGAAAATATGAACCCTGAACCTAAATCAGACTGGTAACAATGGATACAGCTTATGTAAATCTCTGGAATAATCGTGTTGGCGCTGTTGCATGGAATGCTGAAAGAGGCCAAAGTGAAACCGGAGCTAAGAGATGCAATTAATAAAACGCTCATAAATTTAAACAACTAGATATTTGCCCCCTGTGTGCATACCGGCAAGATCAAAACACTCCTGCTTACCCTGCGTTCCGGAAGGCAGGCAAAGGTGTGATGTGTCATCTGTCATAAATCTTCGGATCGCAAAGCCACTAACATAATCTAGTTTTTAAAGTCTTCCAATATTGATTCCAGCTGATGAAGCGGTTCGGAAAATCTCTTCTTATTTTCATGCCGCATCGCGATGATAAAAATAAGAAGCCAGACAATAAACAATAATATTCCTGCAATCAAATTTGCTTCAATCCCACCCGGTACAAACAAAATAAAGTTGATTACCACAATCAGCAGAGAATTAAGAGGGACGATCAACCAGTCAAACCGTTTTTTGAATCTGAAAAATTCTAAAATGCGGGTATAGCTATTTTGTATATTGAGATAAATATCGTTATCGGAGAAAGCAATCCCTTCATTATCAGGTTGAAAAGCTGACTTAAATTTCTTCATGAAAACTATCGTAAAAGGAATATAGATTAAGATTCCTGCAATACTCAGGATTACTATATCGGTCCTGTTAAAATACTTTGCAATCAGAAATATCAGGCAGCCATATACCAGGTTCTGATAGAAGAAAGAGACCCAGAAATATTCCCGGAAACTGCTTTTTACCTTCTTTAACCGCTTTGAAATAATATTGTCAATATATTCTGAAGATACAGAGGTTGAAGATGGCTCTGAAAGCTTTTCTTCATTCCAGATTTTTTTGATGTCATCGAAGCTTTCCATTGTCTATATTTTATTTTAGTGATTGATTCATTTTATCTTTTAGTGTACGTCTTATTCTAACCAGCCTCACACTTACGTTGGTTTTAGTCAGTCCGGTGAGTGTTGCAATTTCATCATAGCTGTGTTCTTCCAGGAACAGGAGGATAATAGCCTTATCAATTTTAGATAAGGTTCCTATAGTTTTGTATAGCTGCTGGATTTTTTCTTCTTCATGAAATTGCTCTACACTCTCTTCAATCTGCTCATGTGACATTTCCAGAGCTGTAATTTCAAGATTGCGTTTTTTATGCTGTGAATGCATCATCGCAGTATTTAATGCGACACGGTACATCCATGTGGAAAATTTCGAAAATCCCTTAAAATGAGGATAAGATTTCCATAACTGATACAGTATTTCCTGAAACAAGTCTTCCCGTTCGTCGCTTTTGGAGTCTGCATATACATTGCAAACCTTATATATGATTCCAAGGTTTGCATTAATATCATCTATAAATTTTGTCTCCATAGCAACACATTATCTATCATAAACAATTAGTATGCAGAAAAGGGAAAAAACTACAGAAAACTGAAAGAAATTTAAATAAGTATGACAACAGGCTTCAGACAGAAGAATGAAGTGATTTAAGAGACTGCCATTCGGTGGCCATTTGCGCTGCGGGCGTCATTTGTCCTGTTTTACGCACTTTTTAAAAACTGCTTCTGATACCCGCAATTAATGGGGATTGATTTTTGAATTTTGGTGTTGCAAAGAATAAATATTTCGGTGCTCTGCACCTGTGCTTATATTTTTCAATTGCATTTCTACAAATATTTCGCAGCTCTGCTGCTAAATAAATGGAATGATAATCCTCTTTAGTGAAGAATACCGGAATAATTGCA
>JANNKF010000433.1:0-2907 GCA_031396165.1 Bacteroidales bacterium
GCGACGAATGGGCCCTCCTCATTTTTTGAAACAGGGGTAACATACACTAATAATATCGACATCTCAGGCGGAAGTGAAACATCTGCTTTCAGGGTCGGATACACAAATCTTGATCAGAAGGGGATCCTTCCAAACGGTTCACTTAAAAAGAACAGTTTCAATTTCAATGGCTCATACAATATTCTTAAAACATTGAAGGTTTCTGCATCAGCAAATTATGTCAATACCCTGGGAAAAGGCCGTAACTCAACAGGATACAGCGATAACATAATGACCTCGTTCCGTCAGTGGTACCAGGTTAATGTTGATATCAAACTGCTTGAGGATCTTTTTAATAAGACTGGCAGAAATTTAACCTGGAATCCCAAAGGTTTTGATGGTGACGGGAACTTCAATTTTATTCCGAATTATTGGGATAGCCCGTACTGGGTGCGATTTAAGAATTTTGAAACAGATGAAAGAAATCGTCTGATCGGATTTACACAGGTTGACTGGAAAGCCACTGCCTGGTTAAGCTTTATGGGCCGTATTTCTGTGGATTCTTATTCTGAACTTCAGGAAGAAAGGAAGGCTGTTGGTTCTGTTGCCGGGGAATTAGGTGTCGGACGTCCTGATGTAACATCAGGTTATTCAAGACTTGAGCGAACCTTTCTTGAGACAAATTCAGATTTCATGGCCACTTTCAAAAAAGACATCAGCCCGAAATTTAATATCAACGGATTACTGGGAACAAATTTCCGCAGGCAGAGAATCGACAGGGTCTTCTCCTCCACAAACAATGGGTTGAGCGTACCTGATGTTTATGCCCTGAGCAACAGTGTTGATCCGATGGAACCGCCTCAGGAGCTGTTCTCACAGATCGGCTTGAATGGTTATTTCGGAAGCGTCTCATTAGGATATAACAATATGTTATTCCTCGATGGTACTTATCGTATTGATCAGTCATCCACTTTACCAAAAAACAACTGGACATATACATATCCTTCAATATCAGCTAGTTTTCTCTTCTCTGAACTAATTGATGCAGATTGGCTCGATCTTGGTAAACTGAGGATCAACTATGCTGAGGTTGGTAATGATGCTCCGTTTGCGAGTGTATCAGATACATATGTACCTATAGCTCCTTTTAGCGGCAGTCCAATGGTTACTGTGGCACTGACAAAAAACAATCCTGATCTGAAACCTGAAAGAACTAAGAGTGTGGAAGGCGGATTGGAGTTAAGTGTATTCAAAAGCAGGTTAGGTGTAGATGTTGCTCTGTATAAATCAAATACCATAAACCAGATTCTTCCGGTTACCGTTTCTTACTCAACAGGTTACCAGTCGAAATTTGTCAATGCCGGTGAACTTCAGAATAAAGGAATTGAACTCAGACTTCAGGGCACACCGGTACAAGGAGCCGGTTTCAAATGGGATATAACCCTTAACTGGACAAAGAACCTTAATGAGGTAGTTGCCCTTGAGGAAGGAATTGAGAACCTGCAGATTGCTTCTCTGGGGGGCGGAGTATCAATAAATGCCCGTAAAGGTGAACCATATGGAGCTCTGCAGGGAATCGATTATGTCTACCTTGATGGGAAAAGAGTGATCCTCCCAACAGGGTATTATAAGACTTCGCCAACTTCTGATATTGTTATAGGGAATGTTAACCCCGACTGGAACGGCGGCCTTCAGAACACTCTGACTTATAAAAATGCCTCTCTGAGCTTTCTGATAGACGTACAGAAAGGGGGCGATATCTTTTCTCTCGATATGTGGTACGGCCTGGCAACTGGATTGTATCCTGAAACAGACTTTGTAAATGATCTTGGTAATCCGGTAAGGTCACCTGTAATTGGCGATGCGGATACTGGTTATGATCCGGCCAGCGGAGGTGTAGTACTCGACGGTGTATTTGAGGATGGTACAGTAAATAATATAAGAGTTGAAGGAGGTGATTATCGTCTCTTCGGATATTCGAGAAATCCAAACTCCGCCTTCGTCTATGATGCATCTTATGTTAAACTGAGGGAGGTAGTTCTAACATATAATTTCCCCAGATCTCTTATATCCGGAACTTTCGTTTCCGGCGCCTCTCTCAGTTTTGTTGGATCTAACCTTTGGATACTGCATAAAAATCTTCCGTATGCCGACCCTGAGGCCAGCCAGAGTGCAGGTAATATTCAGGGATGGCAGAGCGGCGTAATGCCGGCAACCAGGAATTTTGGTTTCAGTCTTAATTTACAATTCTAAATCCTGAAATTATGAAACGGATATATTTAATACTACTAATAGCCGGTTTCGGATTTTCTGCATGCACAGATAAATTTGAGGAGTTTAACACCGACATAAAGAATCCGGCTGTTGTAACAGGTGAAGCATTGTTCAGCAATGCGCAAAGAACTCTCACAGATCAGATTTCAAGTACAAATGTTAATCTGAATGTCTGGAAGCTTTTTTCCCAGTACTGGACCGAAACCACATACACTGATGAAGCTAATTATGATATTATTACCCGAACAGTTCCTGATAACACTTTCCAGGAGTATTACAGCGGTAATGATGCAACCAAATCGGGCGGATTCCTGAAGGACCTTAAGGAGGCCGCTGATATTCTTAACAGGACTGTGCCAACAAGCTCAATCGGACAAACTGAGAAAACCAACAAACTTGGCATTATTGAGTTGCTGAATGTTTATGCGTATCAGAATCTCGTGGATATGTTTGGTAACGTACCGTATTCAAAAGCTTTGGATATTAACAATATAGCACCAATTTATGATGATGCGGCAACAATATATCAGGATTTGATATCCCGGGTCAACAACGCTCTGGCTGATCTGGATCCCTCTCAGGGTAGCTTTGGAAGCTCCGACCTGTTCTACGAAGGAGATGTTTCAAAATGGATCCTCTTTGCCAACTCCCTTA
>JANNKF010000034.1:0-11264 GCA_031396165.1 Bacteroidales bacterium
ATTTTCAATTAAGAAGCTATATGGACATTTCTCCCGACAATGACTGATTCAATGCTTCTGTAACCTTTTCCTTAGATGAATATCGTCCAAGCAGGTGCATCAGTTTTGTCACGGAAGCCTCTGAAGTTAAGTCTTTTCCGCTTACCACACCAGCTGTAAGCATCTGCCTGCTGGTCTCATACAATCCCATCTCCACACTTCCTCCATGACACTGTGTTATGTTGAGAATTATTCCTCCGCCATCGATGAATTGTTTGAGCTCATCAAGAAACCACTGGTAAGTAGGGGCGTTACCCGACCCAAACGTCTCAATTATAAGTCCTCTCAGACCCTCAGTTTTGACAATTGCTCTTACAAGTTTCCTGTTAATACCCGGAAACAGTTTCAGAATACCCACATTTGTATCGAATAATCTATGAACTATCAGTTTACCCGGTTTGGAGGAGCGGCTGATTAGCTGGTTAAAGTACCTTAGATGTAAACCGACTTCAGCGAGTGGCGGATAATTAGGCGAATTGAATGCATCAAAATGTTCAGCACTCATCTTGGTTGTCCGATTGCCTCTGGTAAGTTTATTGTCAAAATAAATGCAAACCTCAGGTACTGCAGGAAGATCATTTTCAAGGGCAGCAGCGATCTCGATTGCCGTTATAAGATTTTCCCTGCCGTCGGTACGTAACAATCCAATTGGTAACTGTGAACCGGTGAGAATAACCGGTTTTGCTAGATTTTCAAGCATAAAACTAAGGGCGGAGGCTGTATATGCCATAGTATCTGTACCATGTAACACAACAAATCCGTCAAAATCATGATAGCTGTCGGCAATTATTTCCGCCATTCTTACCCATACCTCAGGATCGATATTTGATGAGTCTTTCACAGGATCGAAAGAGACCGAGTGAAGATCATACCCGAACTTTCTCAGTTCAGGAACATGATCAGTTATGTGCCTGAAATCGATTGGAATAAGTGCCCCTGTTTCCGGGTCCTGAACCATTCCGATTGTTCCACCCGTATAGATTATAAGTATGGATATTTCTTTATTGGTCTTCATTATTTTATTTTAGAGATCGAACAGCTCAATCGAGTTTGCAAATGTAATATTTGCTACCTTTTCTTCACTCATTCCGAATATTTCTGCCAGTTTTTTATTTATTAAACAAATATACGAACTCTCATTTCTTTTTCCTCTGTGAGGTACAGGCGGCAGATAAGGGGAATCGGTTTCCAGGACTAATTGCCCGGGACCAATTGCCTCCACAACTTTATCGAGACCCGTATTTTTAAAGGTCACAATTCCCCCGATCCCCAGCTTAAATCCCAGAGAAATAGCTCTCTCTGCATCAATTAAAGTTCCTGTGAAGGCATGCAAAACTCCTTTTAGACCTTTCCCCCTGAATTCTTCAAGTACAGTGAAGACTTCGGGGAAAGAATTCCGGGTATGAACAACAACAGGTAAGCCTTTATCAATTGCATATGCGATTTGTCGTCTCAGGGCAATGATCTGTTCATTCAAAAAGGTCTTATCCCAATAGAGATCTATCCCGATCTCTCCGACAGCAATAAAATTGTGTTCTGAAAATTGCTTTTCAAGGATTTCGAGCTGAATGAGATATTCTTTTTTAACTGAAGTCGGATGAAGACCCAACATTGGATAACAGATGCCGGGGTACCTGCTCTCCATTGAAAGCATTTTATCGATGGAATCAGTGTCAATATTCGGCATCAGCAACTTAACAACACCGCTGTCAAGTGCGCGTTTCACCACTTCATCCCTGTCAGCGTCGAAATCAGAAAGATATATATGTGTGTGGGTGTCAATGTGTTGCATTAAACTACCCCCTGCGCAATCATAGCGTTTGCCACTTTCACAAAACCGCCGATATTAGCTCCGTCGACATAGTTTATGAATCCACTCTTTTGGGTACCATATCTGACACATGTTTTGTGAATATTCTTCATGATTGTCTGAAGTTTTGCATCCACTTCTTCCCTAGACCAGGGTAATCGCATGGAATTCTGGGTCATTTCCAGTCCTGATGTTGCTACTCCTCCGGCATTAGCGGCTTTTCCTGGGCCATAAAGGATCTCTGCTTTAAGAAATACCTCTACCCCTTCAGGTGTTGTTGGCATATTGGCACCTTCTGATACACAGATGCATCCGTTTTTTACAAGCAGTCTGGCATCTTCCTCATTTATTTCATTTTGGGTTGCATTAGGCATTGCAATATCACATTTGATGATCCAAGGTCTTTTCCCTTCAAAGTATTCAACACCATATTTCTCAGCATATTCTTTAATCCTTCCTCTCCTCACGTTTTTAAGCTCCATGATAAACTGAAGTTTCTCAGCATCGATACCCTTTGGATCATAAATGAATCCATTTGAATCGGAAGAAGTAACTACTTTACCTCCGAATTCTGTAACCTTCTCAGTTGCATATTGGGCCACGTTCCCAGAGCCGGATATACATACTGTTTTCCCCTTTATGCTGTTACCCCGTGTTGCAAGCATCTCCTGTGCAAAATATGTAGTTCCGTAGCCGGTTGCTTCAGGACGAATCAGAGATCCTCCCCACTCAATGCCTTTTCCGGTAAGAACCCCTGTAAACTCATTTTTTAGTCTTTTATACTGACCGAAGAGATAGCCTATTTCACGGCCCCCAACGCCGATATCGCCTGCAGGAACATCAGTATCAGCACTGATATGACGGAACAGCTCCGACATAAAGCTCTGACAGAATCTCATTACTTCATTATCCGATTTCCCTTTGGGGTCAAAATCTGACCCGCCTTTTCCTCCACCCATGGGAAGTGTTGTAAGACTGTTTTTAAATACCTGTTCAAACGCAAGAAATTTCAGAATTCCCAGATTTACAGTCGGATGTAGTCTTAGACCTCCTTTATATGGTCCTATAGCACTGTTCATCTCAATTCTGTAACCACGGTTTATCTGGACTTCCCCTTCGTCGTCGAGCCAGGGAACCCTGAAGATGATGGTTCTTTCAGGTTCTGCCATTCTCTCAAGGATTTTGGCATGTTTATACTTTGGATTTTCTTCAATAAAGGGAATCAGCGATTCTGCAACCTCCTGAACAGCCTGATGAAATTCATTCTCCCCGGGGTTGCGGGCCTTGATCATTGCCATAAATTGTTGAACTCTAGGATCCATAATTGAAATTATTAAGTTATAGGTCAAGTTGTAGGCTAAATATATATACAATATTTAATTGTTGTGCTGTTTGCTGAAAATTATTAAGTAATAAGTCTGAAGACCGGAGTCAGAAGACCGGAGACGGAAGACCGGAGACAGAAGACAGAAGACCGAAAACAATTGAAAGGGTGAGTGGGAGAAGAGGAGATTGGGAGACTTAGGACCTCCGTGTAACTCTTTGTTAACTCCGTGAAACTCCGTGATTAAGGAATATTCTGTCCTCATCCTGGCCGGTAAAGGTTCCCCGGATAACATCTGACCAGCCCCTTAAACTCCATCTGCAGCAGGAGAGAGGAAAGCTTAAATACAGGCATTTCAAGTGTGCGGCAGATGCTGTCGATTGTCAGTTCTCCCTCTTTGGAAATCAGTTCAAATATGAGCTTTTCATTTTCATCAAGATCGGCAAAAAGAGTTCTTTGCACAGGTTGTTTCGATTTCTCCGGTTTCCAGTCAAGGAAGTACTCAACATCATCTGAACATTCAACAAGTGCTGCTTTGTTGTTCCTGATCAGACTGTTACAACCAGCTGACCATTGATCCTCAGGTCTTCCGGGTACAGCCAGCACATCACGGTTATAAGAATTTGCTATATCTGCAGTAATTAGCGCACCTCCCTTGATTCCCGATTCTACAACCAGAGTCGCATCAGCTAATCCGGCAATAATCCGGTTTCTCTTCAGAAAATTATTTCTCTCAGGAAGTGCATCAGATATAAAATCGGACAGAAGTCCTCCCTGTTTCACAATTGATTTTGCTGTTGACGTATGTACCGATGGATAGATGGTCTTCAACCCATGAGCCAGTACACCCACAGTTTGCAGCCTGTTAGCCAGGGCAGCTTTATGTGCGGCAATGTCAATTCCATAGGCCAGCCCGCTCACAATTAAAAGTTCTGGATGTCCGGTTCCAAGCCCTCCTATTATCTTATCGCATAATTCTTTACCCCTGCTGGTAGCATTACGTGTACCAACTACACTTAATATTTTTACGGCATTAAGGTCACAATTACCTGTAAAAAAAAATACAACAGGAGAGTCCTCACACTGACGAAGGCGATATGGATAATCACTGTCAAGGTAGAAGAAAGTTTTAATGTTATGTGTTGTAACATATTCAGCTTCTTTTTCAGCTGTATCAAGATACGATCGTTCACTAATATATTTTGCGATTCCTGATCCGATACCTGGTATTTTGATGAGATTACCATATGGTTCGTGAAACACAGCTTCCACACTTCCGAAATGCGATACAAGCTTACGGGCATTAATATCACCAATCCGCGGAATGAGCCCCAAAGCAATTTTATGCTTAAGCGAAACCTCTGACATAGCACAAGAAATTGAGACACCTAAATATACAAAAAATATGTAGAGACGCAATGCGTTGCGTCTCTACATATTTAACCAACCAGATGTGGGGTCAGATCACTCCCATATCAAGCATTGATGTTGCTACTTTAAGGAACCCTGCGATGTTTGCTCCTTTTACATAGTCAACATAACCATCATCTTTCTTTCCATGTTTAACACATTGGCCATGTATGTTGCACATGATCTCGTGTAGTCGGTCATCAACTTCCTGACGGTTCCACCTGAGCTTCATCGAGTTCTGAGTCATCTCAAGTCCTGAGGTTGCAACTCCACCTGCATTTGATGCCTTGCCGGGAGCAAACAATATCTTGTTTTTGTGAATTATCTCAATTGCCTCAGGAGTACTTGGCATATTTGCACCTTCACAAATACAGATACATCCGTTATTAATAAGTTTCTGGGCATCTTCTGCTCCAAGTTCATTCTGGGTTGCACAAGGAAGTGCAATATCGACTTTTACTTCCCAGGGACGTTTGCCTTCGTGAAACTCAACTCCTTCAAATGCGTAAGAATATGGCTTTACAATATCCTCGTTTGAACCACGGAGCTCGAGCATATATTCAATTTTTTTTCCTGAAATTCCATCCGGGTCATATACATAACCATCAGGTCCGGAAATTGTTACAACTTTGCCACCAAGTTCAGTAGCTTTCAGGGCTGCACCCCATGCAACGTTTCCAAAACCGCTTATGGCAACTCTTTTACCCTCAAATGTCTGCCCGCGTGTTGCAAGCATTTCCTTGGCAAAATAAACACATCCAAAGCCTGTAGCTTCAGGACGTACCAGCGATCCACCCCAGTTGCTTCCTTTTCCGGTAAGAACACCTGTATGGTCGCCTGCAAGCCTCTTATACATGCCATATAAGAATCCGATCTCACGTCCTCCTACCCCTATATCGCCTGCCGGCACATCAGTCTCCGGTCCGATGTATTTCCATAATTCAAGCATGAAAGCCTGACAGAAACGCATAACTTCTGCATTTGATTTTCCTTTCGGATCAAAGTCAGAACCACCCTTCCCACCACCCATAGGCAGAGTAGTAAGAGCATTCTTGAAAATCTGCTCAAAACCGAGGAACTTCAGAATTGACAGGTTTACACTCGGGTGGAAACGAAGACCTCCTTTGTATGGCCCTATTGCATTGTTATATTGAATTCGGTATCCAAGATTTACCTTTACATTACCTTCATCATCAACCCAGGGAACTTTAAATGTTATAACACGGTCGGGTTCAATGAGTCGCTCGATGATATTTGCTGACTCAAACTGAGGGTTCTCATTATAAACCTCTTCAATCGACTCCAATACTTCTCTTACTGCCTGTAAATACTCAACCTCTCCCGGATGTTTCTTTTCGAGGTTGTTCATGATTTTATCTACGTTCATTATTTTAAATTTTTAGTTATGATCTGTAACAAAAAATGATGAATCAAAATTGAGAATGTAAAAGAGTATTAAAAATGATAAAACTCATGTTATCAGATGATAACCTTCACGCAGGTGGGGCATACTGGTTTAACGATTTAACCATTTTAGCCCTTTCGGCATCGGAAAGAGCACTTATATAAAAAGGAGGATAGGTAGCCACACCTTCGTTGAACCGCTGGTACAATGTTAGTTTTTGCTTCAAACCAAACAGTTCCGGTTCAATTTTATATCCCGAAAAAGTTCTTTTATCAATTTCCACGGTATTTTTTCTTCCGCCTACAATGCCTGCAGTAAAATATCTGAATATTATTTTTTCAGTATCGTCTGAAAAAAACACATACTGATAGCTGAGAACCATTGGCATAAATGCGATTATAAGGTAAATGGCAACCAGGACTGTCGTCCATGTTGTATCGCTTAAACCAAGAAAAGGGAATTTGATCAGTTTTGCCACATAGCTGAGAGTTATGTATGCCAGGAATACAACTGTGGCAGCAAAAAGCTTGATTCTAAGACTGATAATTGTTTTGCTGTTGTCGAATGTCATATAAGAAAATTTATATAAAATTAGTCTTTTTTCCCAAAATTTATCGCCCCCTGCCCCCTAAAGGGGGTATAATTACGTGCTCAAAATTAGCCCCCCTTCAGGGGGGATGGGGGGCTAATCTTCCGTTTCGCTTTAAAAAACTTCGTAAGCAATTCTTTACATTCCTTTTCCAGTATTCCACCTTCAACTTTGGTTTTTGGATGCAGAAGAGATTCTGAGATTGTTTTGTATCCCTTATTGTCGTCTGATGCTCCGAATACTAATCCGGATGCCTGGCTCCACCCAATTGCACCTGCACACATCCCGCAGGGCTCAAGAGTGACGTATATAGTGCAGTCTGTCAGGTATTTGCCTCCCAGCCAGTTTGTTGCAGCAGTAATTGCCTGCATCTCGGCATGGGCTGTAGGGTCAACAAGTGTTTCAGTCAGATTATGCCCACGGGCGATAATTGTATCATTACAAACAATAACAGCCCCTACGGGAACCTCTTGCCTGTCGAAAGCTTTAGCAGCTTCATTAAGGGCAGCTTTCATGAAGTATTCTTTTCTGTCTGGTAACATCAATTCTTTTTAAGAGATATAAAAGTAGAAAGAAAAATTGGGAATTCCCTTTTCGACCGCAATCTGATAATTTTCTTATTTTTGCTAAAATTTAATTAGAGCAAATGTACAGAACAAACACATGTGGCGAGTTGAACATGACCAGTTGCGGGCAGGATGTTATTTTATGCGGATGGGTTCAGAAATCAAGGGATCTTGGAGGAATGACATTTGTTGATCTGCGCGACAGGTATGGAATAACCCAGCTGGTTTTTAACATGGAAACCAACAGTGAGTTATGTGAAAAAGCACGTAAGCTTGGCAGGGAGTTTGTCATTCAGGCTAAAGGAAAAGTAAGGGAGAGAAGTAATAAAAACCATAAGATCTTTACAGGTGAAGTTGAAATAGATGTTGTTGAACTCAATATATTGAACAGAAGTGACATTCCCCCTTTCACTATTGAGGAAGAAACAGACGGCGGTGAAGAGCTTAGAATGAAATACCGGTATCTCGATCTCAGGAGATCTTCGGTAAAGAATAATATAATCCTTCGTCACAGGTTTGCCCAGGAAGTTCGCAAGTATATGGATTCAGTTGGTTTTATTGAGGTTGAGACACCTGTACTGATCAAATCCACACCTGAAGGGGCCCGTGACTTTGTGGTCCCGTCAAGGATGCAGCCGGGAACTTTCTATGCACTTCCGCAATCTCCCCAGACCCTGAAACAGCTGCTAATGGTAGCAGGTTTTGATAAATATTTTCAGATAGTGAAATGTTTCAGGGATGAGGACCTGAGGGCTGACCGGCAGCCCGAATTTTCACAGATCGATTGTGAGATGTCGTTCGTTGAAAGAAATGATGTTCTTGAAACTTTTGAAGGACTTGCAAAGTATCTTTTCCGCCAGATAAGGAATATAGAATTTAATGAATCATTTCTGAGACTTCCTTACAGCGAAGCAATGGAGTTTTATGGGTCCGACAAACCGGATCTCCGTTTCGGAATGAGGTTTAACGATCTTACAGATCTTGTTAAGGGTCACAATTTTCCTGTTTTCGATTCTTCTGAATATGTTGGTGCGATATGTGCAGAAGGATGTGCAGAATATACACGTAAACAACTTGATGAACTGACTGATTTTGTGAGACGTCCACAGATAGGGGCAAAGGGTCTTGTTTATGCCAGGTATAATTCCGATGGCACAGTAAAATCTTCTGTAGATAAGTTTTATTCTGCTGAAGAATTACTGAAATGGGCCACGGCTGTAAATGCCAAACCCGGAGATCTTATATTGATACTTGCTGGCGATAAGAAGAAAACATTGCCGGCTCTTTCCGAGCTGAGACTGGAAATGGGAAACAGGCTTGGTTTAAGGAAGAAAGATACATTCTTTCCATTATGGGTAGTTGATTTCCCTCTACTTGAGTGGGACGAAGAGGCACAGAGGTTTTATGCAATGCATCACCCGTTTACATCACCAGTGCCTGAAGATCTTCAACTTATGGAAACAGATCCGGGAAAAGTAAGGGCAAATGCTTATGATCTGGTTATTAATGGTGTTGAGATAGGTGGGGGGTCGATAAGGATCCATGACGCTTCTGTTCAGAAGCTTATGTTCAAAGTGTTGGGATTCAGTGATGTTGAGGCTCAGGAGCAGTTCGGCTTTTTACTCGATGCTTTCAGATTCGGTGCCCCGCCTCATGGTGGCGTAGCATTTGGATTCGACAGATGGGTTGCTATGTTTGGCGGGCAGGATTCAATACGCGATTTTATTGCATTCCCCAAAAATAACTCCGGAAGGGATGTTATGCTTGATACACCTTCACGGATCTCAGGTAAACAGCTTGATGAACTGCAGCTTATCCTGGGGAATAAAAAACAACCTTAATTATCAGGTAAATTATCTCCCGATTTTGTTGTTATTAAAATAACACCTCCATATCCTCTTGTTCCATACATGGAGGCTGAGGTGCCCTTTAATACATCAATTGATTTAACGGCGGAAGGTCTTATGTCTTCTATACTATCTACAGTAATTCCGTCAACTATCAGTAAGGGAGCAACATACCCCCACATATTTCTTGACTCCTGAATTATGATTGATGTCCCCTGAACCTGAACCCCGGATACCTCTCTTTGTATCATATCGTAGATGGTACTGTATGACGCAAATTTTTTGTCGGTTCCATCTATCTTACTGACTTCAGTGGTCACATACTTCCTTTTATCAACTTTATATCCCGAATTTACAGCCTCGTCATTAACTGAATTTTCCTGCTCTGCGGGAGCTCCTGCAGCTACAGTACTGAAATTAAAATCAATCTTTGTTCTTCCGGCTATATCCTCTTCACGCAACCCGTTTCCAAAGGTAAAAACACCTATTTTAATCGCCTGAGGTTTGACTTTGATTTTATACTTCCCCTCGGGGCCCGTAACGGAATTCGATTTTTCGTTATCGATCATTATTATTGCATTGGCTATGGGATTTTTATCAACCCCGAGCACAGTGCCTTCTATTGTCAGTTTTTTGCTTTTTTGTGCGGAATTATTCTGAAAGCAGAAAAGAGAGACAATAATTAAAAATATTATTTTACTTCTCATTTTTCATAAGCTTTGATATAGAAAAATCCTATTCTCTTTCACCTTTAATAAGGTCGATCAATATAACTCCATTCGCACCCCTTGAACCATAAATAGATGCCGAAGAGCCCTTTAGTACCTGAATGGCTTTTACCATTTGAGGCTGAATTCCTTCAAGTGTGGTTACAACCACGCCATCTACAACCAGTAGAGGGTCTGTCCCGCTCATGAAGGATGAAGCACCCTGTATCTTTATTTGTGTACCATTAACCTGGACGCCTGGTTTGCCGCGGAGCATATCGTAAATAGTACGGTAGGATTCATATTTACTATCCCTGCCATCAATCTTATCAACCGGAGTAAGCAGATCCCGTTTCTTAACAGAACCGTAGCCAATATTAATTTCTTCTTCACCGGCAGTATTTATCTGTTTATTTGACTCAGACAAGCTGTTTATTGTAAGTGCGAAATTAACTACCGACTGCCCGTTTATAGGTGATTCAGTCAGGTTCCCCGATGATGTCATTACGCTAATTGTCTTAGCATCGGGTTTAACTTTGACTTTATAAATGCCCTTATTATTAGATACTTTTCCAGAAGTTTGGTTATCAATAAATATGGTAGCGCCCGCAACCGGTTTCTGATTTATATCTGTTATTGTTCCGGTAATTTCAGTTTTTTTATTCGATTTCTGTCCCGAAGAAACAGTAACCGACATTACAGATAAAAGTATAAGCAGGAATATAGTCTTTTTCATATAAATTATTTTTCTTTTTCCGAACCATTTAAAAGATTTATACTTATAACCCCGTTTGATCCCCGTACTCCGTAAATTGCAGCCTGCGATCCTTTTAATACCTGAATTGACTTAACCTCCAGTGGGTTTACGTTATCTATGCTATTAACGATTACCCCATTAATTACGAAAAGCGGTGTAGCGCTGCCAAAGAACGACTTCCCCTGCTGAATCTGAACACTTCTTCCGCTTACAACAACACCACTAACCTCGCCACGGATCATCTGATAAATATCTGTATAGGTATTCATTTTTCTGCCCCTGGATCTGTTCCCCTTACTGTCAGCATTAACATTTCCTTCTGCTGTCTGTGCTGCTTCTCCACCTTGTCCCTGCAGTGTAAAGTTGATTTTGGTCTGGCCATCTATAATAATTTCCGACGATCCGAATTCTGATGAGACAACTTTGAGTTTGACAGCTGCCGGACTTATCTTTATTTTATAAGACCCATCGCTCTTGGTAATGTAGGCTGTCTTTACATTATCAATATAAAAAACAGCTCCGGAAACCGGCATCTTACCGGCACTCAATACCTTACCTGAAATAGTAATTGGTTTATCAGAATTCTTGTCAGGGTCTTGCCCTGCGCTTACCTGTACCAGACAGATGGCGACAGTTAATGTAATCAGTTTTAAGCACTTCATTTTTTGCAGCATTGTTCAGTGCAAGTTACATCATCGTGCAGAAAAGAGCAAATAATTTTAAAATTAAATACATTTGCCTATTAGAGTCGCAGAGGTTGTTCGTTCAATCAGAACTTTAATGTATTCGCCTTTTTTTTGTTGTGTTACA
>JANNKF010000035.1:0-10755 GCA_031396165.1 Bacteroidales bacterium
ACCTACCATGTGAGAGTTAAAACCAGGAATGCCCGGGGAACAACACTCGGCGATGATATGGAATTTAATACCTTAGGGAAGGTTCCGGTAGCAACAACTCTTGCAGCTGAGAATATTCAGCTTTACTCTTCAACCCTCAATGGTATAGTAAACCCTTCCCATCTTTCTACCCTGGTAACCTTTGAATGGGGAACAACCCTTAGTTACGGAAATTCTGTTCAGGCAGCACAAAGTCCTCTTACAGGAGATGCTCCGGTAACTGTAAATTATGATCTCACAGGATTATTGCCGGGAACAGTTTACCATTACAGAATAAAAGCAGAAAACTCTCTGGGGATCACATATGGTAATGATCTTATTTTAACCACGCTGGGTTCGGCACCCACGGCTGTTACCCAACCAACATCCGTTGTACAGGGTAATTCAGCCATCATAAACGGGACTGTGAATCCGAATTATTTATCGTCTGATGTTACTTTTGAATGGGGAACAACAACCCTATATGGTACATCTGTAACCCTTCCCCAAAGTCCGTTAACAGGCAATTCTGAAATAAGTGTCAAAGCTACACTTAATGCATTAATTCCGGGGACACTATATCATTACAGGATTAAAGCAGTAAATCAACTTGGGACTACAGCAGGCAGCGATTTAACTTTTACAACAACAACTCCTTTAACCGACTCAGAAAGCAATAACTACAATACGGTTTCTATTGGTTCCCGGGTGTGGATGGCAGAAAACCTGAAAACAACCAGGTACAGCAATGGCGATATAATAGGAACAACCTTGTCGGATATAGGTTTGGAAACCACACCTAAATATCAATGGGCTTATGATAACAATGAAAGCAACGTTTCTGTGCTTGGCAGATTATATACCTGGTATGCAGTTGCTGATGTGCGTAATATATGTCCCACAGGCTGGCATGTGCCATCTGATGCAGAATGGACAACTTTAACAGATTACCTTATTGTCAATGGTTTTGGTTATGAGGGCAGCGGAACAGATATAGCAAAATCCATGGCAGCCACATCAGGTTGGGCAACATCTTCAATAGCAGGCAATATCGGCAACGATCAGTCGGGTAACAACAGCAGTGGTTTTACCACCCTCCCCGGGGGCTATCGTTTCGGAAATGGCTTGTTTCAGAACGTCGGGGTTGGAAATTGGTGGTCAGCTACAGAGTACGGAGGTATTCCAACCGCATGGTGGCGAAGTATGGGCCACATGAGTAGCGATGTTAGCAGAGCCAATTTTGGCAAGGTTTATGGTATGTCGGTACGTTGTATTAAAAATTAAGAACGAACCTTCTATAGATTCTAAACGAAATCCGTTGGTGTTGTGCTTACCTTACTCTGAGCCCTGCGCCCTGTGACTTTCTTTGCTCTTCGTCTATCCATCACTTTTTTCTTTTTCTTTTTTCTTTTTTCTTCAATTGATTCCATATCGCTAAATTTGGTGTTTAAACCGCAAATATGGCAAATCACGATGCTTCAATTAAATCAATACTTTTTGCATTAGTGGCAAACTTTGGTATTGCTGTTACAAAGACGGCAGCCGCTGTAATCACAGGGTCCGGCGCAATGCTGGCTGAGTCAATACACTCATATGCCGATTGCGGTAACCAGGGCCTCCTTTTCCTGGGACTAAGTGCATCAAAGAAAATGCCTGATCCTGAACATCCTCTGGGACACGGAAAGGAGATCTATTTCTGGTCGTTTATTGTTGCTCTCATTTTATTCAGCATGGGTGGTATGTTTTCAATTTATGAGGGTATTCATAAAATGGGCTCACACGAAGGATTGAAAAGTCCCTTAATTGCAGTTCTTGTATTGTCAGTAAGCATTGTTCTCGAAGCTGCCTCTCTTTATGGATGCATGATACAAATCAACAAGTTAAGAAAAGGTGAAACACTCTGGACATGGGTTAAAAACACCCGAAAAAGTGAACTGGTTGTAGTTCTGGGTGAGGATATTGCCGCATTAATGGGCCTCTTTTTTGCACTTATTTCAGTAGTCCTTTCAATTGTGACCGGGAACCCGGTTTTTGATGCAATCGGCAGCATCGGGATCGGAGTTTTGCTCATTTTTATTTCAATTTTCCTTGGAATAAAAGTCAAAGGTTTATTAATCGGACAGAGCACTGACGAAGAAACACGCACAGCAATAATAAAGCTTCTCGAAGCCCGTCCCGAGGTAGACAGTATCCTCAACATGATTACTCTTCAGTTGGGTGCACAGATAATGGTTGCAGTAAAAGCAAAGATGAAAGAAGTTGACTCAGCCGGCCAGATGATCAGGAATATTAATACCTGCGAGACAGAACTTAAAAGACATAATCCCGCTATTCAGTGGGTATTCTTCGAACCAGACCTTAAGGATTAGGCCCTCTCTTGCCCTTCGCCCTTCGCCCTGCGCTCTGGACCGTGCGTCGTGCGTCGTGTGCCGTGCGTCTTTATCCCGACATTTTTCACTGAACCATGTTGATCCGAATTTGTTAATACTTAAACGTTTTAACAGATTAAAGGCTATAATACATGAACTATACCAGGATTTTTTCGGATGAAAACGGTGAAAGCCATTTTGAGAAAATTGAAATTCCGATGAAAGATGAAGGCATAATTGGTTCTCTTTCGGAATCATTTAATGTAAAATCCATGCAGTTCCGTGAGAATATTGCAGATTACTACTGGGATTTTCACACTGCCCCTGTTAAACAATTCATTATCCTTCTCGATGGTGAAATAGAAATTACCGTCAGTACGGGTGAAGCCAAACGATTTGGTACAGGCGATATCCTTCTTGTGGAAGATACCGAAGGTAAAGGACACAAGACTGAAAACATTAAGAAACAGATACGTAAATCAATTTTTCTCCGGTTATGAGCAATTATATAACGGGCCTTCATCATGTCACGGCGTTGACTTCAGATGCACAACAAAATGTGAATTTTTATTCAGGGATCCTCGGACTCAGGCTTGTAAAAAAAACAATCAACTTCGATGCTCCTGATGTATACCACTTATATTATGGTGATGAAGAAGGTAATCCGGGAACCATCCTGACTTTCTTTCCATTTGCAGGATTGGACAAAGGCAGAAAAGGGAAGGGACAGGTAACTGTCACTTCCTTCTCAATACCCGGAAACTCCATGGACTACTGGCTCAGAAGGCTGACGAAATTCAACATCACTTTCGGTTCACCCACAGAGCGTTTTGACGATGAACTTGTCGTCGCATTTGAAGATCATGATGGCCTGGGTATTGAGCTGATTGCTAATAATAAAGATGAGCGGAAGGGATATACTTATGGACATATACCAGCTGAATTTGCGGTAAAGGGATTTTACAGTATTTCACTGAGTCAGGAAGGATATGAAAGAACTGCAGGACTACTTACCGGACAAATGGATCACAAACTATTTACTGAAAAAGGCAACCGGTTCAGATTTTCTGCAAGTGGTAAGCCAGGAGGTTTTGTTGATATTTTATGTACCCCGGAATCACTCAGGGGGCTTACAGGGTCAGGAACGGTCCACCATGTTGCATTTGCAACCACGGATGACAGATCGCAACTCGAATTCAGGGAAAAACTTCTTGGGTCGGGAATTGTAAATCCAACTCCTGTAATTGACCGTCAGTATTTCCATTCGGTTTATTTCCGGGAGCCCGGCGGGATCCTGTTTGAGGCTGCAACAAGTGATATCGGTTTTACTCTTGACGAACCCAAAGAACATCTTGGCGAGAAATTAAAATTACCTCCCTGGGAAGAACCTAACAGGCATGAGCTGGAACAGCTGCTCACTCCCATTGAAGTTAAAATTGATAATTACAGAGACTGATGCATACATACCGTTTACTTGAAAAGGGCGAACCTCCGGACTCTGCGGAAAAAGCAATAATACTGCTGCACGGAAGGGGAGCAAGCGCTGAAGATATCATAACGCTGGCTGACTATTTTTGCGATGATTCATTCTATATTGTTGCGCCCCGGGCCGTAAACGATGCGTGGTATCCATTCAGTTTTCTTACCCCGGAAGAGCATAATGAACCATGGCTCACTTCGGCATTAGCAACAGTAAAACGGCTTATTGATGAAATCTCAGAACATATTCCGAGCCATAAGATCTACCTAATGGGTTTTTCACAGGGTGCCTGCCTGGCACTGGAATTCGCAGCCCGGTATGCTGTCCGTTACGCAGGAGTGGCAGCTTTTTCAGGAGGACTGATCGGCGATACCATTCGGACAGACAAATATCAAGGTAATTTTGAGGGGACAAAGATATTCATTGGAAACAGTGACGATGATCCTCATATTCCTCTGATAAGAACGGAGGAATCAGCCAGGTTGATTGAGAGCCTTGGTGCAGATGTAACCTTAAAAATATACCCCAATATGACACACACAATTATTCAGGACGAAATTGAAACTGTTCTCGAATTAATGTTCTGAAATCAGTTTATCAGGTGAAGACATTTATGAATGACATAAAAAACATAAAGCCGAAAACAATCTGAATGGATTCATTGTTTCTTTTTTAATGCAAATAATTAATACCATGGACAGACAGACCGAATATTTTCAGAATAAGCTTGATTTTGAGCTTGATCCGTATGACCTTTATACTGCTATGCAAAACGGTGAAGGCATTATTCCCGTGGATACCCGAAAATCAGCCGCTTACAACAAGGAACATATCCCCGGAGCAATAAGTCTTCCTCACAGGGAAATTGATGAGCACAGTACAAAGGATTTGGATAAATCTAAATTATTTGCCTGTTATTGTAAAGGCATTGGATGCAATGCTTCCACCCGGGGAGCGCTCAAATTGTCAATGCTCGGCTTCCGGGTGAAGGAGTTGTTCGGAGGAATACACTCATGGAAATCTGATGGCTATGCCACTGAAGGTGACATAAAAAACCGGAAATTAATTGGTTTTAAAGTCAATAGTGTTTCGTACCCACATGGTATCTGAGTATACCATTGAAGTTTAATTGGTGAGTTTTTCATTCGCAGGTATTATAAGAGTTACTATATTGTATTTTCTTTATATAAAGATGAAGAATGTAAGTTTTACAAACATCGCAGTTTTCATAATATTTTTCGGAATAGCCTTGCTGGAAGCAGTAAGACAGCAAAACTGGCTTGAGGCGATCCTTTTTTTAGCCTTGGGAATCATATCTCTATGGGCTGACTTCAGAAAAAACAGATCCTGACCGGCTTTGTTCTGCAACTGAATTTTTACAACTGGGATGTACTATCGAAGAGCTACTTTATCAGATCGTGCAAAGAACGACTCTGTACTAAAACGATAATATCATGCAAAAATCCAAACCAACAACCGTTACCGAATACATAAATGCTGCACCCGAGATAGCTCAGGCGAAGTTGCATGAAATACGTTCTATCCTGAAAGAGGTTGCACCTGATGCCACAGAGACTCTGAAATGGGGATCTCCGGTGTTTGAAGAGAAACGAATCCTTTTCTCATATTCAGCTTTCAAAACTCATCTTAATTTCATGCCAACCCGATCTGCACTGGAGCCATTCAGGGAGGAACTGGCGGAGTATACAACAGGTAAAGACACAATTCAATTCCCTTATGACAAACCTCTCCCGAAAGATCTGATACTTCGGATCGCCGCTTACCGTGAATTTGAAGTGAGGGAGAGAGATTCAAAATGGATGAAATAACATGATTGAAAGAGAGCATTACTTATAAAGGGAACTCTGTTATCAGACAAATTCATTTATTACCTTTAATCATAGCCCGGTAACTTAAATCTTACCTGCCTGTTTCATTTTATGTTTAATAACAATAATACAGGCTGACAATTATTCATAATAAAACAATTATCTTAGAGTATTCTTACCTTCTCTTAATAATGTTTGCTTATACTTATTCAACTTATTATAGTAACCTAAAAACCTATCTGTCATGAGAATCCGGCTCCTTGTTTTGTTCCTGTGCTTCTTCTCTTTATCTAATGGTCAGTTTGTCGAACCGAAATTCGGAAAAATAGAATCGTCGGACCTAACTCTGACCAGTTATGACAAGGACACCACCGCTGCCGCACTGATGTTATTTAATAACGGTAATTCATATTTTATTCTGAACAGTGAGCAGGAATTTCAATTCCTGTATGAAAAACATTGCATGATAAAAATATTTAAAAAATCAGCATTCCCGGTTGCTGATATAAGCATAAAGCTTTACCAGTCGGGCCAAAGCAAGGAAGAACTAAGGAATCTGAAAGCCTTTACTTACAATATGGTAGATGGTAAGGTTGTCAAGACAAAAGTGGATAACGATAAGATCTACAAAGCATTTGCAGATAATTATCTGAATGTGAACTTTGCTTTTCCGGAAGTAAAGGAAGGATCAATAATAGAATACGAGTATACCATTGCTTCAGATTTTCTATATAATTTCAGGGGTTGGAACTTCCAGTACTCTTACCCTGCACGCTGGAGTCAGTACACCTATGAGATGCCGGAATATTTTACTTACAGGGAATCAACAAAAGGTTACTTCAGTGCTGATGTCATTAAGAAAACAAAGGGATCTGCTTCCTTCAGTATACCTACTTCAAATATAACCGGTTCAGGTTATACTGCAAGAGCTGTCCCCGGGAGCCCCGAAATTATCAGAGCAACAACAAACAAAACAATTATGGGATATAAGGATGTCCCGGCATTCATTCAGGAACCGAATATTGATTGTGATGAAAACTATATTCAGTCAATAGAATTTGAGCTCAGCAGTGTCCAGTATCCCCAGCAACCTATAAAAAGCTATACACAATCCTGGGAATCTGTTAACAAACAAATGATTGAGGATGAGGATTTCGGTTTACTTCTCAAAACAACCGGGTTTTTAAAGGATACTGTAGAGGCTGTTTGTAAAAATAAAACAACGGAAATTGATAAAGCTGTCAGTATCTACAACTGGGTTCAGAGCAGGATGAAATGGAACGGCGATTATAGCCTGTGGGCTCTTAAAGGGCTGAAAAAACCATTTGGTGACCGAATTGGTACTTCTGCGGAGATCAACCTCCTTCTGACAGCGATGTTGCAGAGTGCCGGGATAAAGGCAAATCCAGTCCTGTTCAGCACCCGCGGTAATGGCATAGCAATAACGTTTTATCCGACGATAACCAAATTTAATTCAGTGCTTGCAAAAGCTGACATAGGAGGAAAACAATATCTTCTTGATGCAACTAGTAAGTATTGTCCGTTTGGGATCCTTCCTGCCAACGATATCAATGGACAGGGACGATTGGTGAATAATCTGGCAGGTGACTGGGTAAACCTCGATGCAATGGGTAAATATACTGAAGATAAAAATTACAATATGGAGATCTCGCCCGAAGGGAAATTAACCGGAACAATAACGGGAAGATATGATGGATACGCCGGGATCTACTACAGGGATGCTCTGAGCTCTGAAAAAACCAGCGATGATTTCATCAGGAAAATGCAGGAAAATCAGAAAGGGCTTACAATAAACAGTTTTTTAATAGGGGAGCAGAATAATAATTATAAACCCCTCACAGATTCTCTGATTGTTGAAGTTACCGACAATGCTGAAATGATCGGTGACAAGATCCTCTTTCATCCATTGCTCTTTGAGAGAATAGAAACGAACAGGTATACACTTGAGAACAGACAATATCCAATAAACTATAATTACCCGATAACAGAAGTATATACTTATAATTTTAAATTACCCTCCGGCTATGAAGTAGAATCGCTTCCGAAGCCTGCAACGCTGACACTTCCCGATAATTCTATCGTGGTAACCTATAGCGTACAGAACACAGGCAGCATCATAAAAGTAGAATACAGGCGTACAATAAACAAAATACTTTTTCTTCCCAGTGAATATAAAAACCTGAAAGGACTTTACGATGAACTTGTGAAAAAACACGCAGAACAGGTTATACTGAAAAAAAGTGTCTGAAATGAATAAATATTTACTCTTATTTACTAACCTGATGTTATTTGGTTTTTGTAACGTTTATGGTCAAAACTATTCAGTTGCATCTATACCTGACAGCTTAAAAACCAATGCCTGGTGTGTTATTCGGGATTATACCAGAACATATGAATTGCAAAGTGTAAACAGTGGTACCCTCAGGGTAAAAAGAGTTATAACTGTTCTTGTCAAGGAAGGAGATAGTTATGCCGATTTGACAATTTCATATGATAAAAATTCAAGCGTCAGCATAAAGGATATTATAATTTATGATGGCAATGGTAAAAAAGTAAAAAGTGTTAAACAGTCTGATATTGATGATTATCCGGCATTCGGTTCATCAGAGCTCTACTCGGAAAGCAGGATTAAGGTCTATGATCCGGATCATTCTGTATACCCTTACACCGTAGCTTATGAGTACGAATTAAAGCAGGACAATATAATAAGCTATGGGGTTTGGAGACCATATAGTGGTTATAATGCCTCAGTACAACACTCAAGCTTTACATTCATCCACCCCCAGGATGTCAAAATAAACATAAAGGAGGTAAATGTCCGGTCAATAAAAGCCAGAGAGGCGAACAGCGATCTTAATGAAACATGGGAGGTAAACAACCTGAAAGCCATTGAGGAAGAACCGATGGATATAAGTCTGTCAGAACGCATTCCATGTGTTTATTTAATGCCAACGAAACTTATTTATGAAAAATATGAGGGGAATGCCAGCAGTTGGGAAGATTTCGGACAATGGATTTATTCCCTCTACCTGGGCCGCGACGAAATATCGGAGGCGGAAAAACCAAGAATCGATCTGTTGCTGAAAGATGCCCCGGATACGCTTGGGAGAATAAAAGCAATCTATAGGTATATGCAGGAAAGAACAAGGTATGTTGCTGTAACACTAGGCATTGGAGGGTATCAGCCATTTGATGCAAAAACAGTATTCGAAACCGGTTACGGCGACTGCAAAGCCTTGAGTAATTATATGTATGCATTGCTCCGATATGCGGGAATAAAATCATTCCCGGCACTTGTAGCAGCCGGAAGTTACAAGGTGTCTGTTTTCACGGATTTTCCCAATTTTTTGCAATTCAATCATGTTATTCTGTGTGTTCCTTTAGGAAAAGATACGGCCTGGCTGGAATGCACTAACCAGAAGATCCCATTTGGATTTCTGGGTGATTTTACCGACGACAGGGATGTGCTTTTGATAGATAAAGATGGTGGAAAATTTGCGCATACAACAAAATATGAAGCGAACGATAACTTAAGAATATGCACTTCAGAATTCAGATTGGATTCAACTGGTACCGCCAACTGCGATATCAGAACAGTTATGCAGGGTTTACAATATGATGATATTACAAATTTGCTTGGCTCAGGTTATGACGAACAGAAGAAGTGGCTGTTAAATAATTCAACATTGCCTTCATTACAGATTAAGAATTTCTCTATCGAAGAAAACAGAAAACCTATACCGTCGGCCACAATAACCGAAACATCTGTTTCAAAAAATTTCTGCTCTTTTTCAGGCAATTATATGATACTGTCGCTTAACCTTGTGAATGTACAGTCGCCTCTTCAAAGGATGCTTAAACCCAGGTATTCGGATATATTGATTAACAGATCATTTGTTGACTGGGATACGCTTGTGTATAAGATCCCGAAAAGTTATAAGTTTGAAACTCTGCCTTCCGGCATGAATTTAAATTCAGCATTCGGGTCTTATTCAACCACAATTAAGGGCAATGGTAATGAGATCATATATACCAGAAAATTAGTTATTAAAGAAGGCAGATATAAGCCCTCCGAGTATAAGAACCTCTATGACTTTATTCTTTCAGTTTCAAAAGCCGACAACACAAAAGTTATTCTTATCAGGAAGAGCTGATGCATCCAGATCATAGTATCCGGCCCTGGTGCATCTCCGGGGTGAAAAAACCTATTTAAGCACGGTCTCGAAAGTTATCGGGATCACGGAACCCATAGAGAATGCATGCATTTAAAACTCCGTGTTAATCCGTGTTATCCGTGGTAAATAAGAACCACAAATGGAGAATCAACTCTTTCATGCACATTTAACTGCGATGGTGTATTACTATTTGATCCCCCGGCTGAGAAATCAAATGCAACGACTGGGTGTTGGTTTTGGATAAGAAATAGTATATTCCTGCTTTCCCACCTCCCCTGACGCCTGACGCCTGACGCCTGACGCCTGTTGCCTGACGCCTGACACCTGACGCCTGACGCCTGACGCCTGACGCCTTCCTTTGGTACAATTCTTGTTGACATATTTATAAAATTAACCCGATGAAAAAAATATCTCTGATAATGATTGCCGTCGTCACAATTCTACTTTCATGCAATAAAGATGAAATAAAAATTGACAGCGACAATCTGCTGCTTGGAATCTGGACTTACTCAGGTTATCAGAATGACGCAGTTGTTTATACCAGAAGTGATGGATTTACTGATAGTCCCTGTTATAAATTCAAAAGTGATGGCACTCTTCTTGAAAGAAAAAATTCGGGCTGGTGCGGAACACCACCCGTATCCTATTCTGACTATGATGGGAGCTGGTCAGTTATTAATGATACAATAGTTGAGATAAAATCGGCATACTGGGGTGGGGAGATAACATACAGGCTTGATATTGAATCCCTGACCGCAGATGCTCTTAAAGTAATAACCCTTCAGGTAAACAAGTAGCTATCAATGCCGGTTTTGCTTCGAATTTAATTTATTTGCCGGATATACTTTGGCTAAAGCTGATTG
>JANNKF010000043.1:0-10457 GCA_031396165.1 Bacteroidales bacterium
AGACTGAGAAGGTCCAGTATGGGTTCGCAATTTTTTTAGATTTCAGATTGCCACTAACCTTAAAAGATATATCAAGTCGCATATAATCCGGAAGCCTGTATTTGTTTCTGTCGGAATAATCTACCAGCAGGTTGTCGTGCATATGATATGTGGAAACCGGGTAGGTTATCGGCCTTCCCGTACTCCATGTATAATTCGAAGAGAAGCTGAAACGCCTCGAGAACAGATAATTGAATGTTGCCACGAGATCATTTGGTTTATCGAAATTAGCAGGAAACCATTTACCTGAATTTATTATTTCATCACTGAATTTACCAATACTTTTAATAAAAGTCCTGGAGTATGTATAACCTACGCTATAACGTATTTTCCCTTCAGTCTTTTTAAAGATAAGTTCAATCCCGTAAGCCTTTCCTCTTACATTTACAACATCTTTTTCTATATTTTCATTCATTGTGAGCTTTGTTCCTCCTTTAAAATCGAGCATGTTTTTAATCTCCTTGTAATAAATCTCTGCAGAAGTTTCGAAGCCCGAATTGAATAACATTCTATAGAATCCGACTGCAAACTGATCTCCGATCTGCGGCTTTAGATAATAGTCGCTCATTTTCCAGGTATCAGTAGGCGAAATCGATGTTGAGTTGGATAACAGATGTATGTATTGCCTTGTCCTGTTATAATTGAGTTTGAATGAATTCCTGTCGGAGACCCTGAAATTCATTGAAACCCTGAACTCCGGCCCTGCATATTTACCCGAGATACCTCCTGTTCCGTAATGAAGTGTATCAATTACACTTGATCTGCTGCGGGGAAGGTCAGGATCGTAAATCATTACATCCTGTTTGCCATAGGCGGCAAATGCAGAAAGTCTCATACCCACATTTACCGACAAAAAGCTGTTAAGAGTGATTTTGTCTTCAATATATATACCAGCTTCATATGCCCTTTCCCTTCCGATAATGCGCGGGATAACAAGCGACGAATCGAGTGAGGGAAGATAAGAACCCGGAGAGATGGAATATTTGTTTATATCGAGACCAAAATTCAATTCATTATTTCCGAGAAACCAGTTGAAGTCGGTTTTCAGTCCAGTACTGTTAATTTTATGTGCCAGGTCAAATGCCTCAGTAACAACAGCATCACTTGATATATTATAGGTATAGTAGCTGTTATTAAGGCTAACCGATGAAAAGAACCTGCTGTTGAAAAAATGGCGCCACTTCAAAGCTGCAATATTGTTATCATAGCTGTAAACCGAATCAGAATTAAACCTGAAAGAGTCGTGACTTAAATATGCAGAGAGGTCTATTTTATTATTCTTATTTATGTCGTATGTTACCTTTCCATTAAGGTCGTAGAATGAAGCCCTGCTCTTTTTCAATGCAGGATTGTTTATCAGACCGAAGATCCAGTTCGAATAGGTTGTACGTCCCGTAAGAATGAAAGTGCAGGTATCCTTTTTAATAGGCCCTTCGATGGTAATATGAGTAGTAATCGGGCTTATTCCGGCATTTCCCATAAATTCTTTTCTGTTTCCATCCTTAGAAACTATGTCGAGTACTGAAGAGATCCTTCCGCCATATCTGCCCGGAATACCTCCCTTATAGAGTGTAACATCCTTTATTATCTCTGAATTGACTGCTGAAAAGAAGCCAAAAAAGTGCGATGAATTATATATCGGGGCACCATAAAGAAGTATCAGGTTCTGATCGGCTGAGCCTCCTCTTACGTTAAAACCTGTAGATCCTTCGCCAACAGACTGAACTCCCGGGATAAGCAGGATACTTTTAATAATATCTGATTCCCCCAGCGAAGTAGGTAATAATCTGAATGATGTAATATTGATCTTCTCGGCACCAACCTCAAACCGTTGAAGTGTCATGTTCTTTTGCGCTGAAATAACTGTTTCCTTAAGTGGTATAAGAACACTATTCATTTCAATATTCATCTCACCTGTTCCGTTAAGATTCAGGTTTATCATTTTCTCTTTCAGACCTATGAATGAAAACTGCAAAAGATGCAAACCTCTTGGGAGAGTTAATGTGTAGAATCCATAAGCATTTGATATTGTGCCAACTGATAGCTTCTGAACGAATATCGTAACTCCTGCAATCGGCTCCCTGGACTCTTTACTTATTATATATCCTGATACTATTACATTACCCGCTTTATATCTGTCGGCAGGATTTCCTATCTCTATAAATGCATTTCCCGACTTGTTCTGATCTTCACGCAAATCTGCATATTCTGTCGGAGGAATGAACTTTTCATTTGTTCCGGCAGGTTTTTCTGCTGTTTTGACTGCATAAGTTCTGGTAATAACAATATTCCCGGATTCATCAATAAAATAGAAAAGAGATTTCTCTCTGAAAAGGTTGTCAAGAACACCTGACAATGTATTCACTCCGGGATATTCTCCAAGGGTAAGGTCCCTGGTCCAATCATCCTTGTAATAGAATTTAACTTTCAGAAGTTTCTCTGAACTGAGTACAAATTCCCTGAATGAAAGCCCCTTGTAATTCCAGTCAATAAGGTAACTTTCCTGCCCTGACAACCAACCGGAGAACAGCAGAAATGTAAACAGAAGAAGAACCTTTATTCTCATGTTTTTCATAAAATCAATGCAGACTTTCATAATACTGTACCACAGGAACCAATGATTCAGGTTTTTTAACAGTAACAAACAACCTGTTCTTTTTAATATAGCTCTTTACGGCAGCTTTCTGATCGCCAAGGAGGATGAATAAATCTCTCCTGCTTTTAACTATGTTGATTATACTATCCTTAACCAAAAATATTTTATGAGTCTGATAAAACTCATCATATTTTCTGTCGACTGCTAATAACTCTATTTCCTTTTTATACTTTACATATAGAGAGCTTTTACCAGTATACAAAATATTCAGATACCCATTGAATCCTTTTATTGTATCCAGATCGATCTTTGTAAAATACCTACTGCTGTTCTCAAATTCAATTGAGAAGCTGTCTACCATCTCTTTGTTTAGCTGCAGAAAAGTTCCATTTGGAGTATTGGTAATTATTTCATCGGTATAAATATCATAGAGCAGGTTAATATTATCAAATAGTACCCCATCTATTGATACTGAACCAGGCAGATAAACCTTCGAAAAAAGAAACTGGTCTTCTTTTACCTTATAATACTTATTCCTCCACACCCTTCCGTTAAAGAGAGTCTGATCCTCTTTGCCGGGAACAGAGGCTTCAGGACCCATCGGTTTGTTTACACTTCGGGATAGGGTTGCACTCTGGCCACTAAGATATAAAGTGGTCAACTGGAAGAATACAATTGAAAACAGAACAGGTAACCCTATATTGCGCATGAACTTAAGTATCGTAAGAAGTAATATCAGCAGTTATTTAACAACCGGAGTAAGTATCATATTCCGGTATGAAACTTTCCCATGATCGCCTTGCAAATAGATTGGACCCGGAGAAAATACATCGGACTTTATTGCTCCTCCTGTGGGTCCGTAAATAGGCTGATTATCAATAATTTTCACGCCATTCAGAATAACAGTAGCATGTCTGTCGCACAAGGTGATATCCATCGACTGCCATTCTCCTCCCGGTTTTTCCGCTGCTGTAAGAGGTTTTATACGACTATATACGGCACCCATATTATGTGGGTCAAGTTCCTTTTTATAGGAGTCAACAACCTGTACCTCATACATACCACGCAGATATACACCACTGTTATTGCCGGCAGGTACATTCACTTCGAGTTTAAGGTTAAAATCTTCAAACTCCTGTTCTGTTCTCAGGTTACCGTAACTTATATGTTCAGCTCCCTCTTTCTGAACCGGATCATTAACCAGTTCTCCGTTTAGCACTTTGAATCCGTTGGCCTGCTTTTCATTTATAAGTTTCCATCCTGCAAGGTCCTTGCCATTGAATAATGTAATTGCTGTTCCGAATTTAACAGCAGCAAGATCAGGAGCAGGAGGAGGTGCTGGAAGCTTGGTTCCGGTAAAAATGGTCGAATCAACACCTTTTCCGCTTCTGCGTGGAGTAAGGAGAATACCATCAATTTTTTCTCCGTTTTTAACAATCTCCATCCATGCTGTGAGAACCTGTGTTCTTACAGGGGTTTCTTTCTCATCTCTTCTTTGAACAATATCATTGGCACGCTGAACTATCAATACCTGATCCTTTGCTAAAAAGATAGCAGAAACCGGTAAAACACTACCACCACCCCAGAGTACTTCACCATCGAGGTAACCGTTTTCCTGACGAACTTCGAGCCATCCGACCGAACCTCCCTCGATATCGATTGTCCATTGTCCGAGGAACTCGGAAATGTCCCGTTTCTGAACAGGTTCCACTTTAACCTCTGTGGAGCACGATGTAACTGACAATAAAGCCATTAAAGTTGAAAAAAGAAGAATAGAAGTTTTCATAATCGATTTTTTTTTGCCACCAAGGCGCCAAGGCACAAAGGAGCGTCTTCGTGGCATAATTATTACTTTAAAACATTACTAACTTTAAATACATATGCAAGCTGATGATCATCAGGTGTTAATGCTGGAGGTGTGATAACCAGGTTATTGCCACTTCCTTTTAAAGATACGGCTTTTTCTGATCCGAGAAGAGTAACTTTAACACTTCCGGCAGTTTTTAATCCGTTAAGAACTATGGACCCTCCCGGCCAATCGAGGCAAATTACATAAACATCTTTATTTTTCTTTGTGAAAAAGATTGATTTATTAGCCTCTGCATTTATTGATTCATCCTTTTTCGAGATGAACGAACGTGTTCCATAAATTGCTTCACCATTAATTTTCAGCCACTTACCTATTTCCATGAGGCCTTGTTGCATTATTACGGGAATTGTGCCATCAGCAGCAGGTCCTATGTCAAGCAGAAGATTTCCACCTGCCGAGACCGTAGAAACCAATAGTTTAACAAGTTGTTCGGCAGTTGAATAATCATTAAGGCCTTCCGTACGGTTGAATCCAAATGATGTACCAATTCCTCTGCACTCTTCCCATGGTCGTGTGATTGCTTCATCAACTCCCGTCTGATCATGAACCAGTCCGTATTCGGTTGTATAAATACCGCCATGTTTGCTTCGGGTTTCACTTCCCCATCTGTCGTTAACGACAATACTCTGCTTTACAGGCGATTCATTATACAGCCAAGTAAGAAATGCCTCACTTTTCCAGTCTTTACTTGGCTTATCCCATTCGCCGTCAGTCCAGAGGATATCAGGAGAATAGCGCGTCACCAGATCTTTCATTTGCGGTATCATGTGATCATCAACATACCTCTCCGGATCTGTTTTGTATGTCGGGTTATACCATTCATAAAGAGAATAGTAGAAGCCCATATGCAATCCTTTCTTTTTAACAGCAGTTGTCAGATCGCCACAAAGATCACGGTGAGGTCCGATATCGACACTGTTCCAGTTCCAGCTCTGTGCACTTGGCCACAGAGTAAAACCCTCATGGTGTTTCGATGTAAGAACGATATACTTTGCACCTGATTCCTTAAAAAGTTCTGCCCACTGATCGGGGTCGAACAATTCGGCTTTAAACATAGGAGCAAAATCCTGGTATTTGAAATTAGGACCGTAGGTTTTCAGGTGAAAGTCTTTAAAGTATTTCTGTACTTTCCCCGGCTGATCAAACTTTCTCCAGTACCATTCGGCATATTTGTCGTACACGCCTATACTGTCACCTGTCGGACCCCATGCAGGTACTGAATAGACACCCCAATGAATAAATATTCCGAATTTTGAATCTTCAAACCACTGTGGAACAGGTCTTTTGTCAAGAGATTCCCAGTTTGGCTGATAGGTCTGGCCATTCAGGGTAAGACCAATAAAGAATATAAAGACGACTAAAATATTTTTTGCCATAGAAACTTTGTGTCAGGTTATTTCGACTTTCATTAATTTTCATTAATTCTTATCGTTCATACCCCCTTCCCAACCTTCCCCCAGGGGGGAAGGAGTTGATATTAAAGCCTTTCCCCCGTGGGGGAAACGGGAAAAGGGGTAATAATCAATTGAATTCTACTTCTTTGTATAAACGAGTGTTGATTTTCTCTCACCCATGGAAGAAACTGACTGAGAATCTATTGTTAAATCGGCACCTGAAAGTTTATATACTTCTACAGTTTTTATCTCGTTACTTTCACCATTCATTTCAAAAACCATTACAGACGAAACTGTAAGTGATTGTTTATCAGCAGACCATACAGCCTTTGATTTTTTTTGAGTATTGAACACCGGGTTAACACTTTCTTTACCATCGAGAGTATATTTCTCCGACATGTTCCTATCAGTACCATCCTGACCGGCAAATACTTTCTCAATGGAAAATGTTGCTCCATCCTGTGCAATTGTGATTGTTTTGGAGACCATACGTCCTCCGCCTTCTCCGATAGTACTTTTTGAATCATTAAGTGCCCATATTCCGGAGAAATTTGCTGCACTCTGACCAAAAGTGAACGATGAAATCAGCAGAGTTACCGTTACAATAAGAAGGTTTTTGAGAGTAGTGTTTTTCATAGCTTTTTTATTTGTGGTTAATAAAATTCTTTTATGAAGGTAATGTTATTTATTTTAAGCAGAATTGGATAACGGGAAGAATTTTTTATGTTATAGAATATGTGAGAAGACGGAAGACGGAAGACCGAAGACCGAAGACCGAAGACCGAAGACGGAAGTCCGTGCTTCGTCAAGCTCAGCACACAGAAGCATGCCCTGACGCCTGTTGCCTGACGCCTTCAGCTGCTTAAACTCCCATTCCCCTATTCACCTCTTCACCTCTTCACCCCCTCAAGCCTTTCAAGTCTGATATTCCTCAAAGCTGCTGTGGTATTCCATGAAGTAATACCGAAAGGTTTTGAAAGTTCCACTTCAGGCCGTATAGATAATCTCTTATTCCCGATTACAAAATTAACCACAACTTTATTATCAATAAGTGCCCTTATGGTATCCGGTTTAACAATAAGGCAAATATTATACCATGTTTCTTTCTCAAATTTCTGAAGTGTTGTTGTTTCGTTCTCAGACGCGTCAGCTCCATTAATACTGCTTAGTCCAACTGTTGTTCCTCCCCAGCCTCCTACAATAAAGGAACAGGGTGAATCGCCCACCGGAAATGTCAGTCCGCAGAAGAAATCATTACCTGCAACTTTTTTTGCCTCCAGTGTAACTTTATAGTTCATAACAGGGAAACTCCGCTTCCATGTTATGCCTGTGCAACCATCACCCATTCCCAGTATGATCTCATTACCTGAAACATATACGGGTCCCTGGGGACCAAAATTTGTTATCTCCCATCCCTCAAGTGTACTCCCGTTAAAAATAAGTGTACTGTCTACACTTATTAAGGTGTTATTCATTTCTACTACGGCCTCTTTTTGCCGACCTCGGCAGCCAACTATAGTCAGTGCGAGGAATAAAACCATTAACCTGGGAACCATCTGGTTAGATTATAATTAACATAAATTCTATTCTTCGGGTTTTTTTAGTTCACGGACAGGTCTGTCAATAATTTCAAGATCGGGCAGCACATTTTTATTATCTGTAGCCTTCAACTGTTCGAGTTTTCGTCCGGCCGGCAATACTCTGCCTTCCCACGAACCAATGGCATCGTTAAAACCTTTCAGAGCGGATTTCAGGCCACCCCCAACCTTATCGAAATGTTCAGCAAAAACGCTCAGTCTTCCATGTAACTCGGTTGCCGCATCCATTATCAGCAATGCATTCTCCGTAACAGTATGCTGCTGCCACGACATTGCTACCGATTTAAGAACTACAATCAGAGTTGTAGGTGTGGCAAGAATTATCTTGTTATTCATTGCATCCTGCAACAGGGTCTTGTCAGTCATCAGCGCAACATTCAGGGCAGATTCAACTTCCATGTACAATACAACAAAGTCGGGAGTATTCTCAAACTGCGACCAGTATTGCTTTTTACTCAGCTTGTTTATATGATCCCTGAGATCTTTGGCGTGTTTGGAAAAAAGGATATTCCTTGAAGTCTCATCGTCAGTTTCCAGGGCTTGAAGATATGCATCGAGTGGCAGCTTTGAATCCACTACAACATGGCTGTTCCCGGGAAGATTTATTATCATATCCGGTTTCAGAACAGACTCTTCACCTTCAGAATAAACCTGTTCAAAAAAATCACAATGAGCTGATAATCCGGAAAATTCAACAACCCGCCTCAATCCTATCTCTCCCCATTTGCCTCTTACCCTGGGATTTCTGAGAGCATTAACCAATGCAGTAGTCTCTTTTTGCAAGCTGGTATTAGTGGTCTGAATATTAGAGAGCATTTCGGTAACCTGTCCGAAGGTCTTTTCCGAACCTTTTTCCAGTTCTTCTATCCTCTTTTTATAACTGTCGATAGATTCCTTTACCGGCTTGAGCATTTCTTCAATAGCGGTCTTTCTTTTATCAAGATCACCCTCTGCACCCTTTACCTGGGTTTCAAGCTGAGTCTTTGCCAGATCGAGGAATTGCTTATTGTTCTGTGTAAGGGCATCAGATGCTGCCGATTTAAACGTATCAACCATAGCCTTTCTGACTTCTTCAAGACTATTTGCCTGTGCTTCGACTTTCGCTTTTAAGGAACTGTTTTCCCTGTTTATAACATTAATTTCTTCAATCTTAGAAAGAATTAGATTCTGATGATGACTATTTAAGAACGAATTGGTTGCCAGGTATGCAATTAATGCACCGATAACCAGGCCGGCAACTACATAAAGGATGATTTCCATTTGATTCAGGTCTGTTATTTCTTCAAAATTAGAAGATTTAACTGTAAATGCAGTGATAAAAGTTTCAAATAACATTTTTACTATCTTCGTACAAACAAAATATACATCATATGAAGAATAATATATCACGACGTGACTTTATTCAGGGAAGTTTAGCAGCCGGTATAGGATTGGCAGCATTCAAAAACATGCCTGATTTCATGAAATCAGCACCAGCTGCAGATATGAAACTTGGTCTATGTACTTACCTCTGGGGCCAGGACTGGGATCTTCCCACACTTATTGGCAATTGTGAAAAAGCAGGGTTTCTGGGACTTGAACTTCGTACGCAACATGCTCATAAAGTTGAGATTAATCTGAATACCACCCAGCGTGCAGATGTAAAAAAGCGTTTCGCAGACAGTTCTGTTAAATGTCTCGGGTATGGGGCAAATTTCGAATACCATAGCCCCGATCCTGCCAAACTTCGTGAAAATATTGAACAAACAAAAGAATATATTAAACTCTGCAAAGATATTGGAGCAACAGGTATTAAAGTGAAACCCAACAACTTACCCGCAGAAGTAGCAAAAGAAAAGACAATTGCACAGATTGCCTCATCACTTAACGAGGTTGGAAAATTCGCCATCGATTACGGCCAGGTTGTAAGAGTTGAAGTTCATGGAACCCTGACCCAGGAATTGCCAAATATGAAAGCAATCTTCGACCAGGTTACCGAGAAAAATGTGGTGATGTGCTGGAATTGCAATGATCAGGACCTGCTTCCTCCGGGACTCGAAGGCAACTTCAACAGTGTAAAAAAATGGTTCGGCGATACAGTGCATATCCGCGAGCTGAATGATGGTAATTATCCCTATCAGCAGCTTTTTAATCTGTTTAAAGGAATCGACTACAAAGGCTACATCCTTCTTGAAGCCCGTACTAATCCTGCTGACAGAATTGTGGCCATGAAAGAGCAGTTGGCCCTGTTTAACAAGATGACGGGGAAGAGCTAGAAGACGGAAGACGGAAGACAGAAGACCGGAGACGGATGACGGAAAACCGTCGTAGTCATCTCCGAAATCCGAAATCCGAAATCCGAAATTCTCCCGACTTCGGTCTCCGGACTTCGGACCATACCACTCAAATTAATAACATACAACATGACAAACAAAATAAAACGTCGCAACTTTCTTGAAACATCTGCAAAGGGAATTGCAGGTGCAGGTATTATGTCAGCAGCTTCAGGCTCTCTACAACAGCCCGATAAACTTGGAAAACAGTTCATTCATCATGTATTCTTCTGGTTGAAAAAGCCGGTAACACAGGAAGGAAGAACCAGGTTTGAGAATGGACTTAAAGCCCTTGTAAAAGTTGAAACCATATTGGATTACCATCTTGGTGTGCCTGCGGGTACAAGTCGTGAAGTAATTGATGGTACATATACATATTCTTTGCTCGTCACTTTTAAGAACAGGGCAGATCAGGATATTTACCAGACACACCCTATTCACCTTAAGTTTATTGCTGATTGCCAGGATTTGTGGGAACGTGTCGTTGTGTATGATTCGGTAGCTATTTAAAAACTGGTTACTGGTTACTGGTTACTGGTTACTGGTTACTGGTTACTGGTTACTGGTTACTGGTTACTGGTTACTGGTTACTGGTTACTGGTTACTGGTTACTGGTTACTGGTTACTGGTTACTGGTTACTGGTTACT
>JANNKF010000044.1:0-24758 GCA_031396165.1 Bacteroidales bacterium
ACAAATAATATTTTTATATTTGCACAGTTGAAAAAATGCATTCTCAAAATAATTTGTTGAATTTTAAACTTCACGAAAAATGACTAAAGCAGACATTGTAAATGAAATTGCCAAGAACACTGGTATTGAAAAGGTAACAGTACAGAAAACTGTTGAAGCCTTAATGGAAACTGTAAAAGATTCTATGGTAAAGGGTAGTAATGTTTATCTCAGGGGATTTGGAAGCTTCATCGTTAAGAAAAGAGCCAAGAAAACAGCACGGAATATTTCAAAAAATACAACCATCATCATTCCTGCACATAACATCCCTGCTTTCAAACCTGCAAAATCTTTCATTACCAAAGTTAAATCACACAATAAGAAATAATCCTCTATGCCAAGCGGTAAAAAAAGAAAAAGACATAAAATGGCCACTCACAAGCGCAAAAAGCGTTTGAGGAAGAACAGACATAAGAAGAAGTAGCAGATCAGCAAGTGGTCAATCATTGATTATATTAAACCTAAAGATCTCATGGTCTTTAGGTTTATTGTATCAGTATGTCGGATGTTGCTGATGACATATTAACTCAGTTTAATATAGTGAAGTGGTAAACAAGGATTTAATCATTGATGTTGGTGATTCCGAGGTTTCTTTAGCGTTGTTGGAAGACAAGCAGTTAATTGAGTTAAACAAGGAAAAGCGTAATGTTAGGTTTTCAGTTGGGGATATTTATCTGGGGAAGGTAAAAAAGATCATGCCCGGGCTCAATGCTGCATTTATAAATGTTGGCTATGAGCGCGATGCATTTCTGCATTACCTCGATCTGGGAGCTCAGTTCAGAACCCAGCATAAATACTACCAGACAGCGCTTCAGAAGCAGGGAAAAGTACCAGCGATACATAAGTTCAAACCCGAGCAGGATATTGATAAGGATGGTAAGATAACTGATGTTCTTACAACGGGTCAGACGGTAATCGTACAGATTACCAAGGAGCCTATTTCCACTAAAGGACCCAGACTTGCATCCGAAATCTCGCTCGCAGGGAGAAATCTTGTGCTGATGCCTTATTCCGATAAGGTATCGATCTCATCAAAAATAGAAAGTGTTGAGGAAAAGAACCGACTAAAAGCTCTTCTTCAGAGCATTAAGCCAAGAAACTACGGTGTTATAGTCAGAACTGTTGCTGAAGGTAAAAAAGTAGCAGTACTTGATGCGGAGTTAAGGGAGCTTGTGAACAGATGGGAATCGGCATTTGCCACCGTGAAAAAGGAGACCAAATCTCCAAAGCTGTTTATTGGAGAAATGAACAGGACTTCAACTATCCTTCGTGATATGCTTAATGTAACATTTAACAGCATACACATCAATGATGCTTCGCTGGCCGAAGATATCCGTAAGTATATCAGGGAGATAGCTCCTGAAAAAGAAAAAATAGTCAAAGAGTATAAAAGCACACTTCCTATTTTTGATCATTTTGGCATCAATAAACAGATCAAAGCTCTCTTTGGCAAAACAGTCTCATTTAAACACGGAGCTTATCTGATTATAGAACATACTGAGGCACTGCACGTTATTGATGTAAATAGTGGAAACCGTTCCCGTACCGGCAACGACCAGGAATCAAATGCACTGGAAGTAAATATGGAGGCTGCCACCGAGATAGCAAGACAGTTGAGACTCAGAGACATGGGAGGTATAATTGTTGTTGATTTCATTGATATGCAATCTGGTGAACATAAACAACAACTATACGACAAAATGAAGGATGTGATGTCCAGTGATCGTACAAAGCACAACATTCTTCCTCTAACAAAATTTGGTCTGATGCAGATAACCAGGCAGAGGGTGAGACCGGAAATGAACATTATTACCGACGAGAAATGTCCATCATGCCAGGGTACAGGTGAAACAAAACCAACAATATTATTTACCGATGAACTGGAAAGAGGCTTATCATTCATCGTTGATAAGATCAAAACCAGAAAAATAATCCTTAATGTTCATCCTTTCGTTGCTTCTTTTCTTAAGAAAGGCCTGATCCCAATTTGCAGAAGATGGAATTTCAAATATAAAATCAGCCTTAAAGTCCAGGCAGTTACATCATATCATATGCTTGAGTATCATTTTTACGACAGATTCGATAATGAGATCGACCTGGCCTGAATTAGGCTCAGAGCTCAGGGCGAAGGGCTCAGAGCTGTCAAAGGAGACAATTTAAATATCTCTGTGTCACCTCTGTGCAGCTCTCCTGAAGGATCGGGACAAGTTGTATAAGTTCTTTTTTTAAGTCTTTGTGTCCCGATAGCTATCGGGATTTGCGAAAATTTTTTGCGACCTTTGCGGTTAATAGAAATTCTATAATCAGAAATAAACAGCCTCTATAATGAAAAAGTTTTTTTTTATTATATCCTTCATCCTTTTTATCTCAAACCTCTCAGCTCAGATCTACGATCCTGTTACCTGGGATTTCAGTTATGTAAAGACGGGAGAAAAACAGTATGAGATCGTCATTACTGCCACCATTGAGGAACATTCGCATATCTATTCTATGGATATACCGGATGGAGGACCGATACCAACATCATTCAGGTTCGATACAGTCCCCGGATTTAAACTGGAAGGTAAATCCTATGAGGTCACTGTCCCGGTCGAGATGCTTGACGAGGCATTTGGATTCAAGATAAAAACATTCAGCGACAAGGCCGAATTCCGTCAGAAAATTACCGCAATCGAATCGTCATTTAAAGTTATAGGAGCTGTAAATTTTATGGCATGTAATAATGCAACCTGTTCCCCACCTAAAGATGTTGATTTTGAGCTTGTTATTTCTGAAAAAGGAGAAGCTAAAACTGTGGTCGCTGCCTCTGAGAGTAGCTATGAGTCCATACCATTTGACTCGGACAGCGGATTATTGAAATTTTTCCTTATTTCACTCCTTGCTGGCTTTGCAGGTGTGCTTACACCATGCGTATTTCCAATGATTCCGATGACTGTGGCTTTCTTTTCTCAGGGAGCGGAGCAGAGGAGTAAATCAGTTTTCAAAGCTCTTATTTTTGGGATCTCAATAGTACTTATATACTCATCTCTCGGCATTATTGTATCCCTCACCAGTGCCGGTGCAGGGTTCGCAAACGCACTAAGCACACACTGGATCCCGAATGTTTTGTTCTTTTCACTCTTTGTAATCTTTGCTACATCATTCTTCGGGGCCTTCGAAATAGTATTGCCGAATCAATGGGTTACCGGTGCTGATTCAAGGGTTGACAAAGGGGGCATGCTGGCAGCATTTTTTATGGGATTGACAACAGTAATTGTCTCATTTTCATGCACCGGACCAATTGTCGGAGCTCTCCTTGTTGAGGCTGCAAGCGGTGATGTTTTAAGACCCACAATAGGGATGATAGGATTTGGTGTTGCTTTCGCCCTTCCTTTTACAATTTTTGCATTATTCCCGTCAATTATGAGCAAGATGCCGAAATCAGGAGGCTGGCTTAATTCTATAAAGGTTGTTCTTGGCTTTATTATGCTGGCATTCAGTATGAAATTCCTCATGACAGTCGATAGCGTCTACTCACTGGGACTTTTATCCAGGGATTTGTTTATTGCGATTTGGATCGTCCTTTTTTCATTGTTGGGTTTCTACCTCCTGGGAAAGATCAAATTTGCTCACGATAGTGATCTGCCATATATCGGGACTTTCAGAATATTTCTGGTAATTATTGTATTTTCATTTGTTGTATACCTGGTACCAGGTTTGTTTGGATCTCCACTGAAAGCTTTATCTTCTTTCCTTCCTTCTGCTTCAACAACTGAACTGAATATTCCCCGTATTATTCTGGAAAACAGATCTAATTCCACACAATCGTTTCAGCCTTTGAGCACCAGTGAAATTTGTTCCGGGCCAAAGCATGACGATATTTTTGAAATGCCATTGGGATTAAAAGGCTACTTTGATTATAACCAGGGTCTTGCCTGCGCAAAGGAACAGGGAAAACCGGTACTGATTGACTTTAAAGGTCATGCCTGTGCCAACTGCAAGCTCATGGAAGCAAAGGTATGGTCTGATCCTGAAGTACTGAGACGACTCAGGGAGAACTTTGTTATTATCGCTCTTTATGTTGACGACCGGACCCAATTGCCAGAAAATGAATGGATAGTTTCAGCATTGGATGGAAAACAGAAGAAAACCATCGGTAAAATAAATGAAGATCTGGAAATTACAAAATTCAAGACTAATGCCTTGCCATTATATGTTATTGCAGATCATAACGGTAATCCTTTGAACAGACCCACACCTACCAACCTGAATGTGGAAGAGTATAAAAAATGGCTCGATGAGGGATTAACGCTGTTTAATAAGAAAAAATAGTTAATACTTTATTATTCTTCCGGAACCAGACACTGTTTGAATAATTGCGGGATCTCCTTTCAGAAAGATATTACCGCTGCCTGATATAATGGCTTTAAGAGTGGTACTGACGTTGGTATAAATATCCCCCGACCCTGAAATGATTATATCCGCAGAATCGAGAAGCCAGTTTTCTGCGAATATCTTACCACTGCCTGAAATCTTAAAACCGGAATTATCACTCTGACCTTTAAGAGAGATACTTCCTGATCCGCTCAGGAATATATCTGAAGTTACACTGTTACAGTCATTTACGTTTATATTGCCCGATCCGGACAAAGTAACAGCGAGGTCAGTTCCCGATACTTTTTCTGCTGAAACATCTCCCGATCCACTCATTCTCAATACAATATTATTCCCTGACAGTTCATCTGCCACAAATGTTCCGGAACCGGAAACAAAGATAGATTCCAGCGATGGGGAGGTAACAATTATAAGTGGCTTTGTATTAAAATCAAAACAATCATGTCCGGGTCGTGTCCTGATCTTAAGTGTATTATTGTCTGCCTCTGTTGTAATGTATTGGAGAAGATTTTCATCAGCCTTCACAGTCACACTGATTGAAACGCCCCTTTTGTATACTACATCAATTGAAGTTGAATTTTCAATTTTGTAAAAAGACGATGTTTGACGTATTTCTGTTTCTGCTATACCATTTCCTCTGATACACAGCAGGTCTTTAAGACAGGAATTTGTTCCTACCATGGTAAGCAGACCGAAAAGTATTACATATTTGTATTTCATAGCATACAAGTTTAAAATTTTACCTTTTTTCAAGTAAAGACAATTGAGTACTAAGAATGTTGCATCTGAATCTCAATTATTTCAGGAATATATTTCCCCTGTTGGCATCAATTTTTACATTGACAGACCCCGGGTTTTTACCCACAGTACCGGATATCATATACTCCTTTTTTTCCTCATTCAGTATCCTCTTCTCAGTTTTTATGTTCTTGTCAGGCAGTACAGTAAAAGTGTTAATTTGCCTGATATCAAGATTATATGAGGATGCAGGGTCAAATTCAAGTGAAATATCTGAGTAGACTGAATTGATATCAATTGATCCAAATCCTTTATCAATAACATCAGCACTTATGCTTCCATATTTTGCCAGAAGGTCTAATTTCCGTTTCAGGTTGTTAAGCCTGAAATCGGTGAAGTATGAATTTCCATGCAGAGTCTCGATAGTTGTAATATAGAATTTATCACGACGGGATTCAGTAGTAATGGATCCCGCATTTTTAATATCAAATCTTGAAGAGATAGAGGTAATGTTTAATTCAGATGACTCACCTATTTCAATTTCAGAGAATGAGGCATCAATTCTTCCTCTTGCAAGCGAAGTTATTGTGGCATCACAGAATACCAGCTTGACATCAGACTTATTGCTAAGTGAGTTAGCCCTGAATGAACCGTTTGAGAGTGAGATAGAAAAGTCTCCTGTTGTATTCTCCATATAGACATCGCCATATCTGTTGTCTATTTTAAGGTTTAGATATTCAGGTATGTTAATAAAGTAGTTTATCTCTACACTGGATTCATATGAAATCAGTTTGCTTGTCATTCCCTTAAAACTCTCAAATAGCATATTTATGTTCTGCATAAATTCAGTCCGTGCTTTTATAGTCAGGTATGAATCAGTAATATTTACCGAGATTCCATCAAATAACTTATTGATTTTTAACTGACTTGAGGCAGATGCTTTCACCTCAACTCTTATCAATGCAGAATCCTTCTTCCAGGAGGTGATCTCTACAGTACCATACTTATTTAATACCTCCAGTGAAGTCTCTTTATTAACTGGTAAAGTCTTTATATAAGTTCTTGTTTCTGAATTGCTTTGAGCAGAAAGTGGCCATGTCAGAATCGGGACAAGACTCAGCCAAATAAATATTTTATAGTTCATAGCTTTTCTTTTTTTCAGGATTTGTTTCTGGTTCCTTTAGTACAGTAAGCATATCTTCCAGAAGTTGGATTTTTAGCCTGTAATTCTGAATCAATGCTTCTATCACCTCCTGATTGTCAACATTATCCTTAAGATCTTTCCTGATGTCCAGACAGATACTGTCGAGATGTGAGATATCTGTATCAAGTTCGATCTGTATTTCAGGATTTTCAGTCAGCAATGGTGTTGCCTGGAGGTATAATGCATTCAGGAGGTTATTATAGTAAATTTCAGATTCCTTTAGTTGGGAGTTGTCTTTTTCGGGATCCTGATTGCTGTACGCTGTTCCTTTAACTGAATTGAAGTATTGACGCTTTACCAGGTACAGTGAGGTGCCCAGAATTACAATAATAATTGCTGCAACTGAAACCCATTTAATAAAATGTGAAGAACCTTTCCGTCTCTTTTTGTAGATCTTCTTCCAGACATCAGGAGAGGGGATGTATTCGTCAAAATCTTCTCTGTTTTTCCTTATGTGTTCTTCAAGTTTGTCCATATGCCGTTATTTTTTAAGTATACTTCTGAGTTTCTCTTTTGCTCTTGAATACTGGTTATAAAGCCTGAACTGAGCCCTGCTGCTACCTTGTCTGCACTCCTCAATAACAGGAGCATGTATATTAACATCCAAACTATCCACCTGATAAGCTTACCTGTTTATAAAGACATTAAGAAATTTTAAGGGTTGCAAATTTGCCTAAAACAATTTCATTTTTTTCTTCGCGGGTATTGCTACAAAAATTACCGACAGGATAATGACACTCAAAAGTGCCCCGATGCGAAGTAAGTAGTCTCCATATCTGACGTATGGAGTGATGGCTGATTGCGGAAAGATCTCACCCTTTATTACACTTTGTTTCCACCATTCTGTTTCTATGATTCGTTTTCCACGAATATCAATTATGCAGGAAATTCCTGTGTTTGCTGCCCGTGCAACCTGACGTCTGGTCTCAATAGCCCTCAGAGAGGCAAAGGAGAGATGTTGGTTGTATCCATACGTGTTTTTCCACCAGCCGTCATTAGTGATTATAAATAAGACATTTGCCCCATTTTTTACATAGTTTGAGACGTATTCTCCGAAGGCTGATTCATAACAGATTATCGGAGCCGCTCTGGTTAAAGTTGTTTTGTTTTGAAAAACTGATCGCTCCCGCTGAATACCATAACCCCATTTGGTTCCGCCAAGCGTTGGCAGGATGGTGGCAATGAACCTTCCTGGCCCGGTTGAGAATTGCATCTCAATTCCGGGAACCAGCTTTGATTTGTGATATACTTCAATTAAATCGCCGGAATCTATCTTTAAAGCAGAATTAAAGTGATCATAATACAAACCTGATGTATCTGTAATTCTGGCACTTATGGTAGGTGCTTCCGGAGAAGGCGGATAGATACGGTAAGTCACAAATCCGGTAACAACAGATGCCGAAGGAATTCTTGTTACCAGCTCCCGTACCATTTTTATGTATTTATCACTATTCAAAGTATCAAGATTTACCGGATCATCTACAGTGGTCTCCGGTGTAATAATCCATCTGGTTTTTGCGGTTGCTTCTTTTCCGGCCAGATAGATTGCATTATTCAGCTGTTCCTCAAATGGTATAACAAATTTCTGACTATAGGGGTCAATATTTGGCTGAACAATTACAACTTCCTCAGCTACCGTCTGATAACTCTTGATGGAATTAAATCTTATAAGAGAAAAAGTTGAAGGAATTATCAGGAATAAAAACCAAATAGTCAGGTATAAAAAATATCCTGTTTTTTTTTCGATGGATCTGATAAGGAATACCGACAGGAGGAGGTTTGAGGATAAGATCCAGATTGTCCCCCCGGCTGTTCCTGTTAGCTCATACCATTGAATAAAGGCAATATCTTTTGCCAAACCATTACCAAGATTAAGCCATGGAGACACTATATTCACATTCAGGCTTAAAAATTCATAACCAAGCCAGAATGAAAACAGGGAGGTTACACCAACAATGGTACCGCTTTTCATTCTTGAGATATGAGCAAGCCAGAGCGCAAATGACATTAAGAATGAAAGTCCCATAATTACTACTATGGCACCTGTTATGCTGGCAACTCTCATCCAGCCTATGCCAATGATGCTGAATATCACAAACCCCGGGAGAAGAAAGAGAAAAAAGGCATTCGGGGTATATTTTTTTGAATTTTCAAACAAGTGGTTCTCTATAAGAAAAAACGGAACAAAAGCTATCAGAAGGATCAGCCCTGAACACCACCCGGTCCAGGCTAGTCCTGAGAGTATTCCTCCTCCAACAGACAATGCAACCAGGGTATATTTATTCATACTGTTTTCATTCTTCTTTTAAAAAAGGCAGGCCGGTTTATGATATATACTCCTGAAAAAATTATTAGGACAGATATAAGCATTGAGTAAGAAAATTGCTCATTATTCAAAAAGCCCCACATGGTTGCAACTATAGGAATAAAATAGGTTACCGTGGCTCCAAAAATCGGAGAAGTATCTCTTATCAGCACATAAAAGAGTGCCAGGGCTATGGCGCTTCCGAATACGGCAAGAATTGCTATATAACTGAGATTTAAAACCCAGTTCTGAGTATGAACAGCTGCTGAAATATCAGAAAACAATAGGTAGATAATTGCTATGGGACTTGTTAAGAAGAAAGATAAGGCGGCAATTTGAATTCCGTTTAACCCTTTTACTTTAGACACTTCATTTGAACTGAAGCCATACATAAGCGTTGCCAGTACTACAAATAGTCCATAATAGTTAATTGTTAATGAACCATTGTAAAGAAGTCCTGCTGCTCCGATCAACCCAAGAAAAATACCAGCGACCTGTGTTTTTATTACCTGGCGTTTGTAGACAAATATCCCGAGTAAAAGTGTAAAAACAGGTGAAAGTGCATTAAGCATACCGGCGAGTGAACTGCTGATTTTAGTCTCAGCAAGCGGAAAGAGAAATGCCGGAATTGCACTCCCCATCAATCCTATTAAAAATATTGAGAAGATATTGGACCTGTTAAGTTTGCCGAGATTTTTCAGAGCTATTGGCAACAGACATAGAAAAGTGATCAGAATTCTCAGTGAACCAACCTGTAATGAAGAGAAAGATTCAAGCCCCTTTTTCATTAAAATATAGCTTGTTCCCCATATTAATGATAAAACTGCCAGAACAACCCAATGCCAGATTTTTCTTTTACCCTCCATATTTTAAGATGTAAAAATACGGATGTTTTTTTAAGTCTGGTTACGATAACCAATGAGTAGTTCATCTAATTTTCCATTCTTTTCATAGCTGCCCCTGACATTTCCAGTCATGGGCTTTTTTATCAGTATAATAATTTAATTTCAGATTGACCCTGTGGAAAGTTTAAGTTTCTTAAAACTTATAAGTCTTCGTTCTCCTTCATCCCATAAACTCATTTTTAATGCTTTAAAAGTTTCTGATAACATTATTGGTCTGACATTTCTGAAAATCTCATTTTCATAATGGCAGGCAGCCAGTTTGTAATTGGGTATCCTTGAGCTTAGATGGTGCACATGATGAAATCCTATATTCCCGGTAAACCACTGAAGTATTGCTGGTAATTTCAGAAATGAACTGCCGTTCATGGCTGCAGTTTTATAATTCCATTCCTCCGCCCTGTCCCATGTCACATCATCAAACTGATGTTGTATATAGAACAGCCACAAGCCTACACTGTGTGAAATCAGTATTACCGGGATTTGGATCAGTAGGTAAGCTTTAACTCCGATAAGCAAACTGATCCCGGCTGCCATAGATAGAACAACAATATTTGTAAGAAAGATATTGAGCTTTTCCGCCCTCGTCATACTCTTGTGAGTTAATCTGTTCTTCAAAAAAACCACAAGTACCGGCCCTATAGTAAACATAATATAGGGATTACGAAATGCCCGGTACATAAATCTCTTCCATTTGGATGATTTAAGATACTCATCAACTGTCATTGTCATAACATCTCCAACTCCTCTTCTGTCGAGATTAGCGGCTGTACTGTGATGCACCCAGTGTTGATGGTGCCAGGAATAGTATGGCGTAAATGCAATTGTTCCCATAATCATTCCTATAACTTTATTTGCTTTTTTTGATCTGAAAAAGGAACCATGACCACAATCGTGGAAGATGATAAAAATCCGGATAAGAAATCCTGTCGCTAATAAAGATAAAAGCAGTGTTACCCAGTACGGGAATTCAAGACTTCTATACATCACATACAATATTATCAGATAAGGCACCAGCGAATTGACTATCTGCCAGATACTTTTTCCTGTATCGGGACGGGCATACTTCAGTACTGCTTTTTCCCATGACCTTTCCTGATCTGTCTGGTTTTTATTATTTGTTTCCATAAACTGAATTCATTTAATATAATCTCAATAAAAATTACTTTTAAATACAAAATGCAAAGGTCTTCCTTATTTAGACACAATCCAAATAAGAGGGATTAACGGCAGGTTTTCTGTGGCCGGGAATAGGTTTAAGGGGCGGAATTAATTAGCAATGGATGAATTAAATTCATCCCTGAAATGCTACAGGGACTCTTTTAGCTTCAGGAGATGCTGTCGTGAAACCGGCAACTGTTCATTGAATCCTTTTATGGAGAGCCAGTAGTTTTCTTTATCCCTGATGAGCTTTTCGATAAAATGGACATTTACAAGACATGTCCTGTGGCACCTGAGAAAATTAGAATATTGCCTGATCTGTTGTTCGACATTTTTAAGTGTATTACGAATGAGCTTTTTCCTGAAGACAGGACCTTCAGTAAACACTAGTTCCACGTAGTTGTCTGCTGACCTAACAAAGGCAATCTCTGCAATGAGAAGACTGAAGTTATCATTTGTGTTCTCTGATACGAATTCAACTGACTTATTAAGATACTCCTCCTCAAATTTTTCGATCTGTTTCTGGATTATTTTTTTTTCAACGATCAGCACTTCATTCTGTTGCCTTAAGTCTTTTAATGTGTCATAAACTTCGAGCATCAGCGGAGGAGCGACACAAACCAGTACTACTTTAAAGCTTATGAAGAAATTTATGTCTGCCGAACCAACATAAGCAAGATAGAATTCAAATGCCAAAGCGCTGATAATAAATATCATAAACCCATTAAAATACGTTGGAAGTCTTTTCTGGTTATTATCATCGTTATCCCCTTCATTAATCAATTCAGTGAGAATAGTACGGACTATTACAATTGAAAAAAAAACTATTGCTCCAAATCCGAAAACAAAAATGAGGTAATTGTTAAATGTGAAGTCTTTAGGTGGAAAGGGCTGAAAAAAAAGGATAAACAGAAAGACACAGAAACTGATACTTAGTAATAGTCCAAGATCAGTTTTTAATTTTTGTGTCAGCCTGTCAATTTTTTTTTTCATACTTAATACATTGTTCTAACAGAGTAAGGATGAAAGTTAAGAAAAGTTCATCAATTAAGATAGTTTCTTGTTCTGTGAAATAAATAACAGACCTATTATCGCCTTTGTTAAAATAGGTTAATTCGATTTTGAATATTAATCTCATGTTCCATTTTAATTATCTTGCAACTGAAAAAAAATGAGGAATGAAAGTATTATTTAATATTGTTTTGTTTCTGGTTTTACTAACCGGTTGCAAGACTCACGAAGAGAAACTGATAATAAAAGCAGATAAGATACACTCTTCAATTCTCACAGTTGATACACATTGTGATACTCCGATGGATTTTTCAGATCCCTCATTTGATCTTGGTGTAAGACATAGTGAAGGATGTGTAGATTTTCCAAGAATGATTGAGGGCGGTCTGCATGCAGAATTCTTTGCCGTGTTTATTGGTCAGGGGCTGCGCGACGATTCTTCATTTACAAAAGTGCATAATAAAGCACTTGAAATCTTTAACGCGATACACACCAATGTTGAGAAAAACTCTGCAGTGGCTGAATTGGCATATACTGCAGATGATGCTTACAATTTAAAAAAGGTTGATAAAATTGCGGCATTCATTGGTCTGGAAAATGGTTATCCAATCGCAGATGACCTTTCGAGAATTAAGCAGTATTATGATCTTGGTGCACGGTATATAACACTATCGCATTCAAAGAATAATGACATTTGCGACTCATCAACAGACCCTGTGGGCCCTGAGAGTAATGGTCTGTCCCCATTTGGAATTCAGGTGGTTAAGGAGATGAACCGACTCGGTATGATGGTTGATATTTCACATATTTCAGACAAGTCATTTTTCGATGTAATGAAATTTACTACTGCACCGGTAATAGCATCACATTCATCATGCAGAGCCCTGTGCGGTAGTCCGCGGAATATGACAGACGACATGCTGCTTGCTTTGAAAGAGAATGGGGGAGTGGTTCAGATTTGTATTCTAGGAAATTACCTGAAGACACCCGAACCAAATCCTGAACTCGATGCTAAGCTAAAGGAACTTCAGACAAAATATGGTGACTATAATTTATTAACAGAGGAGACCAAAAAGATTGTGAGGGCAGAATACAGGGCTATACAGAAGAAATATGAAAAACCCGCTACTGTTAAAGACGTTGTAGATCACATAGATCATGCAGTTCAGATAATAGGTATAGATTATGTGGGGATAGGGACTGATTTTGATGGAGGGGGAGGAGTCGAGGGCTGCAGAAATGCTGCCGAGATGAAGAATATAACTATTGAGCTGCTAAGACGCGGATATACCAAAACTGAGATCACAAAGATCTGGAGTGGTAATATTATGCGGGTATTACGAAAGGTGGAGGAAATAGCCAAAACACCGGTATCAGTAACCAGGGGTTAGCTTTTCACCCTGGAAAATCTCAGTGTCTTCAGCATCCAGTCGGGAAGTGATTTTTTTGGGTCTCTCTTTCTCAGGTCAAGATACAATCCCAGCTTCTTAAGTACCGGCATCTTGTGTGTCTCAACAAATTCTATCAGAGTACCATCAGGATCTGAAATATAAGAAAAGTGGCCGGCTGCTTCACCCATATCAAAACTGCTGCCATCATGACTTTTTTTACTGTCGACTGTAAAGGGAAATCCCCTGGCTTCACAAAAAACTTTAAGTTCATCCATACCACGCATATCATAGCAAAGATGAATGAACCCTGGATCGCCCCAAAACCTGCCCTCATAGATCCTCTTTCCAGGTTTTTCTATGGCACTTACCAGTTCAATGACACTATGCCCGAGCATTTTACTGAATGGTCCTGCAAATGGTACAGATCTTTTTAGAAGAACCCTCCGGAGTTCATTTTTGCCGCCCGGTAGTTCTGCCAGATCAGAAAATATTCCGGTCTTATCATATATTACTTCATCATAACCAAGAATTTCTGAATAGACAACTCTTGATTTTTCAATATCGGTTACCCCGATAACAGCACCATACGATCCCCCTGTATTCTTTTTCTCATTGCTGAACCAGTCTGTTGCTTCAACAAGCTGAAAAATATTTCCATATGGATCTTTCATGAAGAAAGACATCTTATCTGATGGATCCAATTTGGTCACTTTTGGAACTGCTATTCCATCTTCCTGGAATTTTTTCAGTGCCTCCTGGATATTCTTAACCTTCATTTTACAGGCAATTATACCAAGATCACCTATCTTAATCTCTTCTTTTATCTTTACCGGTTCCCGCCCTTTATACTGCCAGATCTCAAAACCGCCGCCACTCTGCAGATTCAATGCCAGAACTGCATGCCTTCTTCTGGGTTCACCTCCTGTATACGGAAGCATCAGATTAGCTACAGCTTCCTCCTCAAATACCCTTATATCCATTCCAAACTGGTCAATGTACCATTTCCACGCTTCTGCCACGTTCATAACACCTATCCCCATCTGCTGGATTCCACTGATTACATAACCCTTCATAGCATAATTATTAAATTTTGTTATATCTATTAACAAGTGCCTGGAGTGCCTGATCTTTAAGTACTTCGGACTTTAGGCACTTTAAGTACTTTAAGTACTTTAAATACTTTAAGTACTTTTTATCCTGTCTGCAATCCTGAAAAATAACCATGGCAAGTATCTCCTTATATGCAGCATCATCAGCTCTCCTTTACCTACCAGTATTTCGCGTTTGTTCTTAATAATTCCTTTCATTATAATTTCAGCGGCTCTCTCCGGAGATATCCCTTTTTCCTGTCCGTCATCCATCTTACCGTGTTCCTTTCCATCTGCATGTAAAGCATGAACTGAAATAGCAGTCCTCACTCTTCCCGGAATAATAACAGACGACCTGATATTATGTTGTTTATTTTCAAGATAAAGTGTTTCAAAGAAACCATGCAATGCTTGTTTTGAAGCAGAGTAAGCCGACCTTAATGGAAATCCGAATCTCCCTGAAATACTGCTTGTTGCAAGGATATGCCCGGAATTCTGACTAATCATAATAGGGAGAACTGCCTTGGTGAGTGCAATTGTACCGAAATAATTTATTTCGAATATTTTTCTGTCGAGCCAGATCGGGGTTTCTTCTATCCGGGCACGCTGACTGATCCCTCCGATATTTAACAGGAAATCGATTCTGCCGGTTTTCTCTAAAACTCTGTCGGTTAACTCTTTGATTCCGGAAGTCTCAGCAAGATCGAACGGCACACATTGAATCCTTCCGGAATTGATTCCACACGCAGACCTGACTCTTTCAAGACCGGAAAGATCGTTGGAAGAAGCTATAACCCTGGCACCGCTTTTTGCAAATGCGTAAACCAGGGCTTCTCCGATTCCCGATGAGGCGCCGGTTATCCACACCACTTTATCCTTAAATATCATATAACTCCCCATTCTACAATCCTGCTACCAGAGTTACAAGTTCTTTATGACTCTTCTGAAGCGATTCAAAACTTTTGTCTTTCTGCTTTATATAATTCTTAATTCTGAAGCCTCCGGCTATCCTTCGGAATTGCAGGTAATAATTCCATGCAAACAGTCCCGATAGTGGAAGCGTGAAAAATATCAGTAATCCAAGCCACCAGGATGAAAAGATAAAAAGAGAGAGAATCAGATATGCCGGAAGAAAAACAAATGCCAGGATCAGTGAGAGAGCATATCTTATCGATGAATGAAATTGAGGATCTTTAATCTTTTTTATCTGAAGGTTAGGAATTTCGAGAAATGTGAGATTGAAAATATTACCATAAATGAAAAAGGGGAAAGTTATAATTATACCAATCACTCCTGCAATAAGCCATGCGAAAGGGTGTCTTTTCTTTTCGAGCAACCTGTAATCTGTATTAAGTTCCTTTGCCTTCTTTTTTACATCCAGACTCAGGGAGCAGATTTTCTTATACAATACCTCATCTGAAGTTTTCAGGAGATTGAGTTTATTTATAAGAATCCTGTCACGGAAGATTTTCGGAAATCTGATATCATCGCTGAATCTGCCGTTTATCATTGTTCTGAGCTCATCAATAGCCTCATAGTCCTCCTCCGACTCAATGTGAACCATGTTTTTCTTCATCTCATCTGAGAGTCTGGCTCTTAGTTCGTTCAGAGCCCTTTCAGGACTTACTTTATATGATTCATAAAACTCAGATACTTCTATTGGTTTTCCATAGACGACTGTAAGAACTTGCCTGAACCTGCTGTAGTTTGTGAATTCAAGTCCGACCGGAATAATTTTTATTTGCAACTTAAACCCGGTTGCCTCATCCGATTGAAATGCGACACGACATATCCCTTTTTTTAATTGTCTTAGTCTTCTGAAACCGGCATGATCACCTTCAGGAAGAATTACAAGACCATTTTTATTCTTAATAACATCTATGGTTTTTGTAAAAATCTCATCATTCCCCTTCAGGCTGCTGAACCCGTCTCTCATTCTGTAAACCGGCAGAATCTTAAGAAAATAGAGTATCGAGGCAATAAATTTCTTTTTAAAAATATCAGCTCTTGCCAGAAAAATCAGATGCCCTTTCTGAGTGAAAAGCACTGCCAGTGCATCCATGAGAGCATTTTGATGGTTTGGGGCAAAAATATTATGATCATCAGGATTAATATTCTCTTTTCCCAGAACTATAACTTTTCTGTAAAAAACATTATTATGCCAGAATCCTGCAGTATACTTAAGTAGCGCATACCCTGACGAATACTTTTCAATATTTTGTTTCCCCATTTAAGAATAAATCTGCAGCAGACAACTCTACGCGGACAATGCCTGCTAATACTGTGAGTGCAAGTTAAAAAAAATGGGATGCTGGCGTTAAAATCGGAAATATTTTCGCTCTGTTTCCGGTAATATTAAGTCTTTATACCACCATTTTAATTGTCGTTAAAGTCCTCATTCAGCTTATCAATAAGCCTTCTTTCTTTTTTTGTCGGCCTTCCGGTTCCTTTATCACGGTAACCGATTGCCAGAGATTGTTTAATATCAAGCTTGGCTCTCTCCTCTTCGGGTGTTATATCTTCAACAAACTGGCTGACCAGTTTTGCGCCGACACGGTTTTCGATCGGATCGATAACCCGGTATGTGAATGTGACCGGAGGCTTTTTAACAGTGATTATTTCGTTTTTCTGTATTTCTCTTGAAGGTTTTACCTGGATATTGTTTATGGCGATTCTTCCCTTTCTGCATTCATCGGAAGCAATACTTCTGGTCTTGTAGATCCTCACCGACCAAAGGAACTTATCAATACGTACTGAATTGTTTTCAGCCATCATTCAGGTTTTTTGGAGGTAGTTTTACCCGGTTCAGAGTCACTTTCGGGAGGAGGAGCCTTACCGGCTTTATTGAATGCAGTCATTGTACGTTCGAGCCCTGAAAATGTAAAGGATTTTATCATCTCAATAACTATGGAGATCCTTTTGTCCATGATTTTTTTCTCATCCGGATCCCACGTTCCGAGAACATAGTCGACCTGTTTTCCTTTGCTGAAACTGTTCCCTATACCGATTCTTATCCTGGGGTATTCTGTGGTTGAAAGTATGCTGCTGATATGTGCCAGACCATTATGTCCACCGTCACTTCCTTTGGGTCTCATCCTTATTGTACCGGTTGGAATAGCAAGATCATCAACAATAACCAGCATATTTTCGACGGGGATATTCTCCTTTTTGAGCCAGTAGCTTACAGCATTGCCACTGAGATTCATATATGTTGATGGTTTGAGCAGGAAAAGCTCGCGGCCTTTATATTTCATCTGACAGACCGCACCGTAACGCTTGTTGGTAAAAAAAATATTGGATGCCAGAGCCATGGCATCCAATACAGTAAATCCTATGTTATGACGGGTATCTCTGTACCCTTCACCTATGTTTCCCAGGCCAACTATCAGATATTTCATCAAGCCTGATTTGTTTTATAAAACGAAGGCAATTACTCTGCAGCAGGAGCAGGAGCAGCGGCTGCATGAGCAGCTGCATTTGTAGCTTCTGTAGCAGCTTCAGCAGCAACCTCTTCTTCACTCTTGGCTGCAACTCTTGAAGTGGCAATAGTAAGAACCATTAATTTTTTTGGGTCGAGTAATTCTATTTTATCATAAGAGAGTTCCCCAACTTTTACAGATTCATGAATTTTTAAATTCGTGATATCAACCAAAAGGAATTCCGGCAGGTTTTTTGGTAACCCTTTTACCTTAAGATTCCTTCTTTTGATGCTCAGTTTTCCTCCTGCAATGACACCAACTGAATCACCGGTTATCTTAATAGGAATACCTATTACAACCGGTTTGTCGTCAAAAATCTCAACAAAATCGGCATGTAGTATATTATCCTTTACAGGGTGGAACTGCATATCCTTCAAAACTACGTTGAACTCTTTTTTATCAATAATGAGCTTAACAAGATGTGCTGAAGGTGTAAAAACGAGGTTCTTAAAGCTTAGTTCAGGAGCCTGGAAATGAATGTTTTTCTCTTTTCCATAAATAACACATAATACATTTCCTGCCCTTCTGGCCTGTTTGGAGCTTTTTTTACCTAATTCTGTTCTGAACGAACCCTGGATCTCAATTGTCTTCATTTGTCTGAATATTATTGTGCTACTAAATCCCGCCCAGCGGGACCCCATTACACGTTTGACTTTTTTTATTTTTTTGGCCTGCAAATATAGAACAAAGGAATCAGAATACAAAATTTGTACTTATCGACTGATTTGTTGTAACTGCATTGATGGTTTTCGCGAATATATCGGCAATTGATAGTATTTTTATTTTGGGTGAAGTAGTTACAAAGGGTACAGAATCACTTACAACCAGTTCTTCAATTGCAGATTCATTTATCCTGTCTACTGCATTTCCTGATAATATCGGGTGGGTCGCAAATGCCCTTATGCTTTTAGCCCCTCTCTCTTTCATCATGTTGGCCGCAAGCGCCAGTGTGCCGGCGGTATCAACCATATCGTCAATGATAACGACATTTCTCCCTTCAACTTCACCTATTATCGACATCTCTTCAATTACATTTGGCTTTTTCCTAAGCTTGTAACACAATACCATCTCAGAATGAAGATGCCTTGAATAAGCATTTGCCCTTTTCGATCCGCCCATATCCGGGGCAGATACTGTGAGGCTGGTGAGTTTAAGCTTTTCGATATATGGCGCAAATACCGCTGATCCGAAGAGATGATCTACCGGAACATTAAAGAATCCCTGTATCTGATCGGCATGGAGATCCATCGTTATTACTCTGTCTACACCGGCAGTACTCAGAAGATCAGCAGACAATTTAGAACCGATAGAAACCCTCGGGCGGTCTTTTCTATCCTGACGAGCAAAACCATAGTAAGGGATAACAGCAATTACTTTATAAGCAGAAGCTCTTTTTGCAGCATCGATCATTAAGAGCAGTTCAAAAAGATTATCTGCCGGAGGGTTAGTCGATTGTACTATAAAGACCAGACAACCCCTTACCGACTCGTCGAAACATGGTTGAAATTCACCATCGCTGAATTTCGTGACAGAGCTTTTGCCGAGTTCAATCCCGAGTTTGTCAGCAATCGCCTGAGCCAGATGCTGTGAGGATCTGCAGGAAAACAGTTTCATTGGTGCATGTCCAAACATATTCCTTAATTATTAACTGATGATTATACCGATCAAATTTGAGTACAAAATTATAAAATCCTGCCGAAATCAGGCACCATTTGAAAAATTATTGATAGATTCCTCAATATAGTTGAGAATTTCCTCTCTTCCGGTTTTTGTCACGGATGAAGAGATAAAGGTAGCTGGCAGAGATTCCCAATTCTCAAGCATAACTGAATTATACCTGTTAACCGAACTCTCAAGTTCTGTTACAGTCAGTTTATCGCTCTTGGTGAATACTCTGGCAAACGGAATCTGATTATTCCCGAGAAATTCCATAAAATCCAGATCGGAGGGTTGAGGCTTATGACGTATATCGAGAAGTACAAACAAATTTACAAGATTCTCCCTTTTCAGGATGTAATTTTCAGTAGCCTTCACCCATTTTTCCCTTAATTTTATAGGGACTTTTGCATAGCCGTAGCCCGGTAAATCAACGAGGTACCAGCTTTCGTTAATATAAAAATGATTGATTGTTCTTGTCTTTCCGGGCTGAACCGAAATTTTGGCAAGTTTCGACCAGCCTGAAAGCATGTTAATAAGAGAGGATTTCCCAACATTTGATCTGCCAATAAAACCGAATTCCGGTTTAAGTGTGGGCGGACAATCTTTTAAAGTTGGACTGCTTTTTACAAATGTTGCTGAGCGGATTATCATCTCATAGTTTAATTTAGATCGTTATAAGGAAGCTCGATCTTCTTATAAACCAGATAGTTGTTTCCGAAACCTGTTAATATTTCAGCAATTACTCCTACATATTCTGATTTTGCAGAACCTGATTTCTTAAGCTCAAGGTAACCGGTTCCTTTTATTGTTCTGACTCTTTCACAACTTGAGGTATCAAAAACACCTTCGTATAATTCGCCACGGAAGAATCTTACTTTCTCAGATTTATCTGATAATTCCAAAGCAATCCTGTAGGTACCTTTAGTCTTATAGTTGTCAGTCGTATTAACAATAAGTTGCGGATATCCGCTTATAAGCTTTCCTTCAGTATTAAACTCCTGAAAAAATGTAGTGCGCAAACCCTTTAAATAACCGATCTTGGCTTTGACTTTGCCGGTACGGTAGAACTGTTTCTGGATGCCATCTATGGTATCATTCTTATAAGGTGTGGTACGAAAAAGCTGCCCTTCCTCAAAAAACCATCTGGATGAATCCTGTCTTAAACCATTCACATACCAGAATGTCTGACGCACTTTTCCACTCTGATAAAATGTTTTTTTCAGGCCATCCCTTATTCCGTTCTTGTATGTTGTTTCATTTACAATGTACTGGCCGCTCATACCCTTCGTTATTCCTGTGAATCCTGTATCTGCAACGGCAGTAGTGTCACCTGTCGGCTCAGAGTCCTGTTTTGTTCCTGAATTTCCACCGCAGCCTGTGACAAGCAGTGGGGCAGCGATTATTAAAATACCATAAAATAATTTCATGTGCTTAATAAATAATGGTTATTGATTGTCTTCAGTGTTTATGTAAATCTCGAGTAACCGGGCTTCTCCCAGAGGTTCCAGAACAACCTCCTTGATCATTGCCGGCAGGAGTACAGTTTCACCTTTTATTACACTATCTTCTTCTCCATCCCACCTGATCTTGAACTCTCCTTCAGTACAAATGTACACAACAAATGAATCAATAAAGTAATATTCTTTGTTTAATGGTTTATCGAACTTTATAATATTAGTGTTAAAAAATTCACAGTTGACAAGGGTTTCAGGTTTGTTGAGTCCTGGTTCTTTTCTTATCTTGTTTTTCCCCTTTGCATTGAAATCGATTGCATCGAGAGCAAGATCGATATGAAGCTCCCTTTTTTCCTTGCCGGAACTCTTCCTGTTCCAGTCAAATATTCTGTATGTGATATCAGAAGTTTGCTGTACTTCCACGAGCAGTGTTCCGGCTCCAATGGCATGTACTCTTCCTGCCGGTGTAAAAAAGGTATCCCCCGCTTCGGGGTTTTCAACATTAAGGAGCTCTGTCAGTGTGCCGTCAGTTAACGAGGCCTGGTACATCTCTTTAGTTACACCATCATGAAATCCGGTATAGATCTTTGCTCCTTTTTCACTTTCAAGAATATACCACATCTCTGTTTTTCCATAGGCCTGATGCCTCTCCCTGGCAAGTTTATTATCGGGATGAACCTGTATGGACAGATCTTCCCTTGCTTCAATGAATTTAATCAGCAAGGGAAACTCATTACCAAATTTTTCAAACACTGAGTCGCCGGCGATATCACCCATATATACTTCAATAACCTCTTCAATAGTATTGCCTGCAAGGAACCCATTACTTATAACAGATTCATTTTCAGCAATTGCTGAGATTTCCCAGCTCTCTCCGACTTTTTCTGTTTTTACAGGTTTTTTATTATAGCGCGATACAAGCGCATTCCCGCCCCAGACTTTCTCTTTAAGAACAGTTTCAAATTTTAATGGATATAACTCTGCCATCTATGAATATTTAATAAGTGCTATAGTTGAAAAAAGTGACTAAAGTGACTAGAGTGACTAGAGTTATTTTCTTTTCTTTCAACTTTAGCTCACTCCAAACTCTAGTTCACTTTAAACTTTTGTTATTTTTGATAAAAATATAACGCAAAAGTATAAATTTATGCTGATAGTTGGAATAGCAGGAGGCACAGGATCGGGAAAAACAACTGTGGTGCGGAAAGTTGTGGAAGTATTTCCAAATGATGAAGTTATAGTAATTCCCCAGGATTCCTATTATAAAGACAACAGGGATATCTCACTCGATGAGAGACAGAAAATAAATTTTGACCATCCCGATTCTGTCGAATTCGGACTGCTTATCGATCATCTGAAACAACTCAAAAAAGGCAAAGAAATTGAGATGCCTTTATATTCCTATATCACGTGTTTAAGGTCGAAAGAGACGATACCGGTCAAACCTTCGAGAGTGGTAATTGTGGAGGGGATACTGATCCTTACTGATCCCGGATTACGTAATATGCTAGATATTAAGGTTTTCGTTGATGCTGATGCTGACGATCGACTTGGACGCGTAATCCAGAGGGATATTGTGGAACGTGGACGATCCTTGCTTATGGTGCTCGAAAGATATCACGACACGGTAAAACCTTCCCATTTGCAATTTATTGAACCATCAAAGCGATATGCTGATATAATTATCCCCGGCGGGGGTGAAAATCAGGTGGGAATTGAAGTACTCATATCGATAATTGAAAAGCATCTTTTGAAAAGTAAATCCTGATACCATGCTCGATAATATTAAAGTAGAAGATGTATTGTTTCTTGATATTGAAACAGTTCCCGCTTCCCCAGCCTGGGAAGAGCTCAATCCTGTATTCCAGACTCTCTGGGAAAAGAAGTCAAAACAGTTCAGGACACCGGAACAGACTGCAGGTGATGTGTATGAAAGAGCCGGCATCTATTCCGAGTTTGGTAAAATAATATGTATTTCAGTCGGACTGATAAAAGAGAAGAACCCCTTCAGCTTCAGACTCAAAACATTTTACGGTGATGACGAGAAAGTGGTCCTTTCACAATTTTCCGATATGCTTAATAAATTCAGCCGTTCCCACAGGGAAGCAATATTATGTGCTCACAATGGAAAGGAATTTGACTTCCCGTATATTGCCAGGAGAATGATTATCAACGGGCTGATAGTTCCTGAGATTCTCGATAATGCCGGTAAGAAACCATGGGAGATCAAGCTACTCGATACAATGGACCTCTGGAAATTCGGAGATTATAAGAACTACACTTCTCTCGACCTGCTAACCTCGATACTTGGTATACCAACACCAAAAGACGATATTGACGGGAGTATGGTTGCAGGCATATATTATACAAAGAAAGACCTTAAGAGGATTGTAACGTATTGTGAAAAGGATGTCCTTGCCATCGGCCAGGTATTGCTCAGGTTTATGAATCTGCCGGGAATCGGTGATGATAAGATTGAATCTGTAACCTTTCAGTAGGCGGGATCTTAATACAACCTTCTCAGGTATTTCGCTACCTCGTCTGGTCTGTCTGCATTTATCCAGTGACCTGCCTTTTCGACCTCAATGAACTCTGCAACCGGGAAAATATGTAGAATTTCTTTATAATCGGCTGGTAATAAGTAATTTGAATCTTTTCCTTTGAGGAAAGTCACAGGAAATCCGGTTATCTGATGAGAAATTCCGGCATCCCTGTTTATGCCTTTCATTATTTTTCCAAGATTGTTGAGAAGAGAGGTTACATTTATTTTCCAGGAAAAATTACCACCCGGGTTTCGTTGAAGATTCTTTAAAATTAATCCTCTCGTTTTTTCATCTGTTATTCGTGTATTTAAAAACTCAACAGCGTCATCACGTTTAAGTATTTTAGTAAAATCCATTGAGCGCATTGTTTCAAGGATCGACATGTGATAGGTATACGCTGTTTTGTTATTTGATTCATCCGCAAAGGGAGAGATGTCGGCAATGAGCAGGCCGTAAAGCATTTCGGGCCAGTTTAATGCAAAAGCGACTGCAGTTTTTCCACCCATGCTGTGACCAGCCAGGAAAAACTTCTTGAGTTTCAGATCAAGTGCCAGCTCATGCAGGTCATCCCTCATCGATTCATATGTGTTTACATCGGAATGTGGCGACAGTCCGTGGTTCCTTTGATCCGGAAGGTACACTGTAAACCGGTCGCTTAGGTTTTTAGCAATTGTTGCCCAGTTATCCGACGAACCCAGAAGCCCGTGAAGTATAATTAACGGTGGTCCTTCACCATATTTCCTGTAAAAAAGCTTCATCAGGTAAAAATCAGGCTAATTGTCTTTTGTACATCTGGATTGCATTTTCAAGTCCCAGATAAAGTGCATCAGAAATTAGTGCATGTCCGATTGATACTTCTTCAAGCCAGGGAATACACTGATGGAAATATCTCAGATTATCGAGATTAAGATCGTGACCTGCGTTTAAACCGAGTCCGGCATTCCTTGCTATCTCGGCAGCTTTAACAAAAGGCTCAACAGCTTCAATCGCATTATTCCTAAATGAAGCAGCATATGGTTCTGTGTAAAGTTCAACCCTGTCGGTCCCTGTCAGTGCAGCATTTTCAATATTTACAGGATTGGTATCGACAAACAGTGAAGTTCTGATCCCCTCTTTCCTGAAAGTGTCAACAACATCCGTAAGGAATGCTTTGTGCCGTAAAGTATCCCAGCCTGCATTTGAGGTGATGGCATCGTGTGCATCCGGAACAAGTGTTACCTGATCGGGTTTTACGGCAAGCACGAGGCTTATAAATCCTGCAGACGGATAACCCTCAATATTGAATTCGGTTGTAATAAGCGGTTTAATCCCGAGTACATCATTATATCTTATATGCCTCTCATCGGGCCTTGGATGAACGGTAATTCCATCGGCACCAAAAAGCTGACAGTTTATTGCAGCCGAAAGTAC
>JANNKF010000051.1:0-5425 GCA_031396165.1 Bacteroidales bacterium
GCCAAAAAGCAGGTCTGATATATTTAAAAATTAATTCTCCCGGGTTAATTTTTGAACGATATTTATAATCGGGAATAAATATTGCGGTGCTCTGCACCTTTGGCTAGCTGTCTCAATTTCATTTCTACAAATATTATGCGGCTCTGCCGCTTAATATTCCCCCTGAATGTGCAACTCATAAACTATTTACGGATCAATAGCTGCATTGAGTTCCCCATGAATATGCTAATCTTTCATCACATCTCAGTTTAAGTCAATTGCAAAAAGAGAGAAGGAGATCCCTCGCCCACCAGCCGGCGGACTCGGGATGACATGTATGTATCTGATTAGCAGGAGGAAGAAGCGGCGATTCGCTTGTTAAATACGTGATTAATAAAATGTCTCAGCGAATCGCCGCTTCTTCCTACAATGTCCGTAAATTAACCTGTCATCCCGAATTCCGACAAATCGGAGCTTGCGGAGATTTGGAGGAATGAGGGATCTCATTCTCACAGCAGGAACTTTTTACAAAAATGTGTATAAAGATTAGTAGATGTGCAGCACATAAACTATTTATGGATCAATAGCTGCATTGAATAGGTACTTAAAGGTGCAGAGCACCATAATATTTGTAGCTAAATGTGCGTCTCAGAGGACAAAGGTGCAGCGCACCGAAATATTCTTTTACGGAATTTATTTACCCCAGCCCCAACCTTGTTATGTAATGCTGAAAATTAAAAAGAGGCTGATCTCATGAGATCAACCTCTTTTCTAATATTCATCTTCATTAAAAAAGAAGTCATCCTTGCTGGGATAATCGGGCCAGATATCTTCTATACTTTCATAGATATCTCCTTCATCCTCAATTTCCTGCAGATTTTCAATTACTTCCATCGGGGCACCGGATCTAATGGCAAAATCAATCAGCTCATCCTTAGTGGCAGGCCATGGAGCATCCTCAAGTTTTGATGCTAATTCAAGTGTCCAGTACATAATTTCCTGATTAAGTTAAGCTTTAAACAAAGTCTGCAAATATATATATTATTTTAAATAAAAAGCAATAGCAGATTTAAAGATTTTTAACACATCAAACAGACCACTTAACTTCTTCACTATCAGTATCTAAGCCGATTTTTCTTGACAAAACAAAAAGAAAATCAGAGAGCCTGTTAAGGAATTTGTATATTATTTCAGGCGATCCTTCAACATCATTCAGTCTCAATACTGCCCTTTCTGCTCTGCGGCACACACACCGGGCTATATGACAATGCGATACAACAATATTTCCTCCGGGTAAAATAAAGTGGTTCAGAGGAGGAAGACTATTTTCCATCCTGTCGATCTCTCTTTCCAGCAGTGTAATACTTTCTGATTCCGGTAAGACTTCACGACTTTTACTGTTTTCCCTGTCGTAAGCAAGACCGGCAGCACACCGCATCAATTGATCCTGAATCATTATCAGCATTTCTTTGCGCAACAGGTTTTCTTTATGGTCGCGTAGTAATCCAATCCATGCAATAAGTTCATCAACAGAACCATATGCTTCAACCCTCAGTGAATGCTTCGGAACCCTCCTGCCTCCTGATAGTGAGGTAGTCCCATCATCACCTGTAAGGGTATAGATCTTCATACATTTAAAGAATAAACCTTCTGAAATAGAAATCAGTAGAAAGAAATTATGCTTTTACATACTTCTCATTCCGATAGTCCTGTGATATCTCTCCGTCAAAAAGCCTTATTATACGGGCAGCATGCCGTGCTATATCCTCCTCGTGTGTTACAACAATAACAGTATTACCTTTTCTATGAATATCATCAAGCAGTCCCATTATATCAATAGATGTTTTACTGTCAAGGTTTCCTGTCGGCTCATCGGCAAGTATTATGGAGGGGTTATTAACAAGGGCCCTGGCTATTGCAACACGCTGACGCTGACCACCGGATAATTCATTTGGTTTATGAGTCATTCTGTCGGCAAGACCAACCTGCTCGAGAGTTTTGATTGCAACTTTTTCCCGGTCGAGTTTGGAGACTCCTGCATAGATTAAAGGCAAAGTAACATTTTCAAGAGCTGTGTATCGTGGCAAAAGATTAAATGTCTGAAAGATAAAACCTATCTCTTTATTTCTGATTTCAGCAAGATAATCGTCTTCCATCTTGCTTACGTCGGTACCGTTGAGAATATAGCTTCCGCTTGAAGGAGTATCAAGACATCCCAGAAGGTTCATCAAAGTCGATTTTCCGGATCCTGAAGGCCCCATGATAGCCACATATTCATTCCGCTCAATATTAACAGAGACTGATCGTAAAGCCTGTACAATTACAGATCCGATCTGATAGTTTTTAACAATATTTTGAATCTCAATTACTTTGTCCATAATGTTTTAAATTTGAATTTCCGAAATTAGATTAAATAAGTCAAATAATATATTATTAATTCTTAATTTTTGTTAATGCCTTACAATATAGTTTTTATGGGTGATACCGCTCCTGAAAAAGACAATTCCCATCCTGAATACATCCAGCGTAACTGATACCTTTTCATCAAATTTTATTGCATTCCAGGCCTCTTCCATCTCAATCGAATAATGAATATCATCAATTACTATTACTGTATTAAGGTCAGAAGCATCAGCAATCTGGCTGAAATATCTCAACACTGCTTTCTTCCGGTGATCACCATCAATAAAAACAAGTCCTGGTTTAACACCAGAATCAAATACAACTGGTATCAATTCGTCAAAGGAACCAGTTAAGGATTTAATATTGTTTAACCCGGTCTCAATAAAGTTGCCTGAGGCAATTTCAGAAATTGCGGAACACCCTTCAATAGTATATAAAATTGTTCCTGGAGAACCCGAAGCCATATACATAGTGCTTATCCCAAAAGATGTTCCGAGTTCAAGAATCATAGGTTCTCCGAATTCAGATGCCAGATTTGACAACAATCGTCCGTATTTAGCCGGTACCGGTGAATTTCTTGCTATATCTGACACTTTTCTGAGGTTTGTTGATCGTTTATCTTTCCCTGAACCGAGATCATTAACGTTAATAATCTCATGGCAGGATAACAGTTTCTTTCTTACCTTTTCAATATTACAGACAACATTACCCTCCGTTTTATTCCGGAATATTCGCGATACTAAATCAAAAATGAAAGGACTATGTTTTCCATGTCCTTTACGATGCTTCGCCAAAAAGATGTATTTCAGATATTTGAGCGCACGAAAAAAAATCATTCCCGTAAGACATTATAATTAGGAGACCTTTTCAAAAATACTTATTTTCGGCTATATTTTCAACTATATTTTCAGGTAATGATAATTCAGGATTTTTTAGAAACAAATATCACATATCTGACAGGTGTCGGTCCCAAAAGGGCTGAACTCCTCAACAAAGAGCTGAAGATCTTTACCTTTCGCGACCTTCTCTACCATTTCCCCTATAAATATATTGACAGAACAAGGTTTTATAAGATTGCCGAACTTGATCCTGACCTCCCCTTTATACAGATAAGAGGTAAAATAACAGGATATGCAACGGAGGGTCATGGTCAGGGAAAAAGGCTGGTTGCCGATTTTCATGATGAAACCGGCACAGTAAAACTGGTCTGGTTTAAGGGCGGGAAATGGGTTACCGGAAGCTTCCCACCGGGAGTAGAATACATTGTCTTTGGGAAGCCTACGGTTTTTAATGGTATGGTTAATATTGTTCATCCGGAAATCGAAGCTTCAGATAAAATGGCTGACAGGCTTTATTCAGCTCTCCAGTCTCAATATAGCACCACAGAGAAGCTTAAAAATCAGTTTCTTACATCAAAAACTATCAGTAAACTTATTGGGACTCTTATTAAGCAGATAAAGTACCGTATTCCTGAAACCCTTCCTCCATGGCTTGTTACAAAATATAAACTGTATGACCTTCACGATTCATTGCTGAAAATTCATTTTCCATCAAAACCGGATGAGCTGGAAAGGGCCAGATACAGGTTAAAATTTGAGGAGTTATTTTACATTCAGCTTAATCTCCTGAGGTTCAAAACAAACCGTAACCTTAAGGTAAAAGGATTTGTTTTTTCGAGTGTCGGTGAAAACTTCAATAATTTCTATCATAATAATCTTCATTTTTCTCTAACAGAGGCTCAGAAACGTGTAATAAAAGAGATCAGGAGGGATCTTGGATCGGGAAAACAGATGAATCGTTTGTTGCAAGGTGATGTTGGCAGCGGAAAAACTCTAGTTGCACTTATGAGCATGCTGATTGCCATAGATAACGGATTTCAGACCTGCATTATGGCTCCTACTGAAATTCTTGCGAACCAGCATTTTAATACAATAGCAAAATTTCTCGAAGGGCTGGATATTAAAATTTATCTGCTTACAGGATCTTCAAAAAAAGCCTCCCGGAAATCTATTGCTGAATCGTTGCTCGACAGGTCCTTGAATATACTGATCGGTACTCATGCACTACTTGAAGAGAATGTTCAGTTCGGTAACCTGGGATTGGTGATTATTGATGAGCAGCACAGGTTCGGAGTTGCCCAGCGGGCGCGCCTATGGCAGAAAAACCTCAATCCGCCGCATATACTGGTTATGACTGCCACTCCTATACCGAGGACCCTGGCAATGACACTCTATGGCGACCTTGACGTATCAGTAATTGACGAGCTTCCTCCAGGCAGAATACCAATAAAAACAATGCATTTTACTGATCCGGAAAGGAATAAAGTTTTTGGTTTTATCAGAAACCAGATTTCAGAACAACGCCAGATTTATATCGTGTACCCTCTGATAAAAGAGTCGGAATCGCTGGATTATAAGGATCTGGAGGATGGCTGGGACACTGTCTCCAGAGTCTTCCCTGCCCCGAAATACTGCATAAGTGTTGTTCATGGTAAAATGACACCGGCAACAAAGGAGATGTCAATGAAACTGTTCAAGGATGGCATTGCTAACATCCTTATAGCAACAACAGTAATTGAAGTTGGTGTTGATATACCAAATGCAACGGTAATGGTTATTGAAAGTGCCGAACGGTTCGGACTCTCTCAGCTTCATCAGTTGAGAGGACGTGTAGGCAGGGGTGCAGAACAGTCGTATTGTATTCTGATGAGTTCCGATAAATTATCGAAGGAAGCAGCAAAAAGAATTGAGGTAATGATCCGCTCAAACGATGGATTTGAAATAGCAGAGACAGATCTGCAGCTAAGGGGTCCGGGCGATATTGAAGGTACACAACAGAGCGGTATTCCTTTCGATCTCAAGATTGCAGATCTTGGCAGGGATGGACAGATAATAGAATATGTAAGGAATATTGCTGATGAAATCCTTCAGAAAGATCCACTTCTTGAGGATAATCAGAACCTCGTCCTGAGAACTGAATTGATAAGACTATTCAGCCAGGTTCAGTCGTGGTCAAAAATCTCGTAGGGACATGCCATGGCATG
>JANNKF010000061.1:0-5185 GCA_031396165.1 Bacteroidales bacterium
CGCGGGCTTATGATTGATGCAATGACAACTCATGGTGCAGATTCATTCATCGGAAGGTTGGCCTGTACTATGCAGGGAACTACGGATACTACTTTTTATATAGTAGCTGTCTATTTTGGTTCTGTTGGAATAAAAAATACACGACATGCCATAGGATGTGGATTGTTAGCCGATCTCGCCGGGTTCACTACAGCTATTTTAGTAGCTTATCTCTTCTTTACTTAATCTTAACTATTAATTATGAGCGTCTTACTAACGTCAATACTTGTAGGTTTAAGTATAATTGCGATAATATATCTTACCTCCAGCCTCAAGCTTAAAGCATTCATTGCTCTGTTCATCGTTTCACTCTTTCTTGCATTTACCACATTGCCACCCGATAAAATTGTTGCAACAATCAAGGAAGGATTCGGTAATACAATGGCATCGATTGGATTTCTGATAATTCTTGGTGCTATCATTGGCATAACACTCGACAAAACAGGAGGAACCCTGAGTATTGCACGGTACATTTTATCAAAAACCGGAGAAAAAAGAAGTGTCCAGGCAATGGGAATAACAGGATTTATTACTGGGCTACCGATATTCTGCGATTCAGGATTCATTATACTGAGCGGTCTTGCAAAGTCATTCAGTGCGAAATCAAAAATTGCAATGCCCTTGATGGCCACAGTTCTTGCAACATCACTCTATTCAGTCCATTGCCTGATTCCTCCTCATCCAGGGGCACTTGCCGCGGCAGGGCTTTTTCAGGTAAATGTAGGATCACTTATCATAATCGGAACACTGTTCGCTATTCCGGGTGCACTGGCAGCATATTTCTGGACAAAATGGATAACGAAAGGGAAAAATTATCCTCCGGCCAAAGATCCTGAGGTTGATCCTCAGTTAACGGATAATCTTCCTTCGGCATTTCTCTCATTCCTTCCTATAGTTGTTCCTCTGTTTTTAATAACTATCAAATCGCTGATTAATCTGATCGACAAAGGAGGTCAGAGCCTTTTGTCTAAAATTTTCTTTTTTCCCGGCGATCCGATATTTGCTTTATCGATAGGAGTTATTCTTGCATTGTTTTTATTAAAGAAAAAAACTATTGAATCAATGAATTCTGTGTTTGGTGAAGCTATAGAAAAGGCAGGCCCGATTCTTATTGTAACTGCAGCGGGAGGCATGTTCGGTATGGTGATTAAAGCAACGGGTACCGGTGAAGCTATGGGAAAACTTCTCGCCGGCACCAGTATAGGACTGGTGGTCCCGTTTCTTATAGCAGTTGTTATGAAAACAGCACAGGGGTCCTCAACAGTTGCAATAATAACCACTGCATCCTTTGTTGCACCAATGTTATCAATGCTTGGCCTCGATTCAGAATCGGGCAGGCTTTTCGCAATGCTTGCAATGGGAGCAGGTTCAATGATCGTTTCACATGCAAATGATTCATATTTCTGGGTTATTTCTAATTTTTCTGATATAGATCCGGGTACGAATCTTCGTGTCTATTCCTCTTCAACAATTGTTATGGGAATAGTTGTTTTTGCATGTGTATGGATAACTTCGCTTATCGTTTTATGAACAGCAGAATAATTGCGGAACAGGTTTTTCTGGCCGGAGTTGAGAGTGTTATCCCATCCCGTCTAATCCCTGGAGTTATTACTCTTCAGGGGGATGATCTTCAAATTCAAAGCCTTCAATTTTCATTAAACCGTTTTGATAATATTTTTGTTATTGGTGCCGGCAAAGCAAGTGCCGCAATGGGGTATGAGGTAGAGAGGGTTTTGGGAGCAAGGATCACAAGCGGGCATATTGTTGTTAAATATGGTCATGCCTGCAGATTGAAATATGTAAAGGTAACAGAGGCAGGTCATCCAATACCCGATTCGAATGGATTCAAAGCAACAGAATCAATCCTGGAAATAGCTCACAAAGCAAATGATAATGATCTGGTATTGTGTTTATTATCGGGAGGAGGATCTTCACTTTTAACTGATTTTCCTGAGGGATCTTCGATGGAAGAAATAATGACCGTTAACGATCTCCTGGTAAAAAGCGGTGCCTGCATAAAGGAAATAAATGCCGTTAGAAAACATCTCTCAGCAGTTAAAGGAGGACAATTGGCTAGAACAGTTTATCCGGCAACACTTGTCAGCCTTATTTTATCAGACGTAACAGGTGATCCTCTCGATGTAATTTCTTCCGGTCCCACTTCTGCTGATCCTACAACCTTTATCCAGGCAATTGAGGTACTTGAAAAGTATAATTTATCGGGAGAAGTTCCTGCAGGAATTTTAAAACACCTTAGAGACGGAGAAGCAGGAAAAATATCGGAAACGCCAAAATATTCGGATCCTGTATTTAAAAGAACCTCCAATCTCCTCATAGGAACTAACAGAGTGGCACTTGAAGCCGCAAAACTGAAAGCCCTGGAATACAACATAAATGCTCTTATAATGGACGATCAGCTTCAGGGTGACACGTCCTCTGTTGCTGAATATATTGTCGATACGGCTCTGGGATTTAAAAAAAATGAGGATGAAATAAAACCGGTTTGCCTCCTGTTTGGCGGCGAAACAACAGTGAATATGACAGGGAAAGGTAAAGGGGGTAGAAACCAGCATCTAGCTCTCAATATAGCCATGAAGTTGAAGGATTTTCCCGGCATTACTGTACTTTCGGCAGGAACCGATGGTAATGATGGTCCTACAGGAGCGGCGGGTGCAGTGGTCGATTCTGATACCATTTCTAAGGCAATCTCCGATAATATTGATCCTGATAAATTCCTCAATAATTTTGATTCGTACCATTTCTTTAAAAAAGCTGGTGGTCATATCATTACAGGTCCTACCATGACTAATGTTATGGATCTCATTGTGGTGATTGTTGAATAAAATGAGGGGACATGCCATGGCATGACCCTACCGAATGAATTACCCTTCTTTTTTCTTCTCTCAGAAAAAAACCTAATAAACATTTTTTTGATAAATATTTTTTATAAATTTAATAGCTGCTTTTTTTTGGAATATTATGTCAATCTCATGTACAAGGAAAGAAAGTCTTTAAGGCTCGCTGGTTATGATTATAGTTCAGCGGGAATCTATTTTATTACCATTTGCACAAGGGATCGGGTTTCATCTTTTGGAAAAATAACTGATACAAAAATTACTCTTTCCGAAATAGGAATGATTGCACGTCAGTTTTGGTTGGAGATCCCAAACCATTTCAAACATGTTAGTCTGGATGATTTTGTGATAATGCCAAATCATCTTCATGGGATATTAATTCTGGATTATTCAATCGTAGGGACACGCCATGGCGTGTCCCTCGACTTTGGCTAGTTTCTCATATAAAACATAGCTGAGGTACAGGGGTTAACCACATTTCTCTGGCTTTGCGATTTCAATTCATGATTCACGAAGCCGGAGAAATTCATACCAGTGTTTTTAGCCCAAGCCTGAGCCTTTAGGTTATTGATTATATCTCCTGTTGAGTGTCGTTTTCCTTCTTTTCTCTGATACCATTTTGGGCGTGGCAGCAGCTTATGTTTAGATATTTTAAGAGATCTGTAAGCAGCAAGGTGAAGCATTGCATATATAGCAGTTATAAAAGCTGGAACACGCTCGGCTGATTCCGGATTTCTCACTTGAGCTTGCCCACACCCTAGCAATGTTTTCTCTTCACGGAAGTTCACTTCAATTTCCCAACGCCAAAGATAGGCTTGAAGAAGCTCCTCAATACTAAGGTCATTGTCTGTACAAATAAGATATGCTGGTTCACGATAAAGTACCTTTGATGACTTGGTGAGTCTGTATCCCAAAGGTCTTATTACCACTAGTTGTAAGTTATGTTTTTGTCCTGCTGATCGCCACCGGGTATTTTTAATTACTTTGACATTGAACTTATGTTCCTTCCCGGCAGCCCAGGCATTTACTTCTTTCCAAGGGCATTGGTCTGACTGTCTCACCTGTTCTGGTGTTGGCAATCTTTCTCCATAAACACGCTTTCTTCCTAAATGGGGTTGTCCTTCAGGTGATGAATATAGTTTTGTGTCTTTTCTGATGCGCCCGATCAGGGTAACCCGCTCAGGTAAGTGCTTTAATACTTCTTCGTTTGTATAGCTCCCATCAACGCTTACTATAAGTTGTTTTTCATTAACACCCTGCTTGTCCAGCGAACTGCGAAGCTGGTTGAGTCGTTCGCTGCCTTGTTTGCTTAATCTTAATTTCCGCTGTTGTTCTCGGTAGTTTTTCCAGGCTGGTTCGCCATCTGCTTTACGTGGCTTTTTTACTGTCGGACAATGATGAAAATCAATGGGGATAGCTCTGGACTGACAGCATCCTTGATGATCCGGTAGCGCCATAGAAATTTGTAGGAATCGCTGGCCCCAAATAAAATTGGTTTGAAAGTGTGGTCCCAATGGATCTCTGCGCCATGCAGTACCGGGAATATTCCTCCCGGTTTTTTTCAATATTGTATCATCCATATGAGCAACTATCATTTGTTGTGACCCCAACTCCTGTAATACCCCTGAGCGGACTACATCAAAAAGCTTGGAGGTATCTACTCGCTGATGACTAAAGAGCCGATATGCAGATGACCAATCCATGAACTGTTGTCCACTAGCGGTTAACATGCCTGTAAGTGTATGCCTACCCATACAGGTAAGGGCACCAAATGCAAGATCCCGTCCTGTCTTCCAGGCACTATCCTGCTTAAATGCTTCAGAACATTGATTTATTAGCAGATCAAACTCATCAATTAAAGATCCGTCTGAGGTTTTTTTTTCTCGGACCTTAAAGTTGAGTCGTCACGCTTGAGAATCATTCTCTGCTTGTCTTCAATTATCCATTCAACTACCTCTCCGCGCTCAAACTCCATGGCCTGAGCAATGGCGGATGGAAAGTTGATGTAAAACTGTTCACTTTTTGCTCGCTTTATGAGCTGAATCTTTGTAGGAAATCCCATAGTATTAATATTATCTAGTTATATAACTAGATGCAAATATAAAACAAAAAATGCGATCAGGCCTATCTAATCGCACTTTATTTTAGAAAATTTAATACATTTATCTAGTTAAATGCCAAACTAAAGGGACACGCCATGGCGTGTCCTCAAAAACACGGACCGGTGATACCGTAGGGCCATGCCATGGCATGGCCCTACAACCAGGGAATCAAAAATCACCGTTGAAAAC
>JANNKF010000074.1:0-17578 GCA_031396165.1 Bacteroidales bacterium
CATCGCGAATATTAAAGTACCGGCATCTTCTGGGTGGCTTTGCAACGATTGAACAGTTAAAGGAAGTTTACGGATTACCGGTTGAAACTTATAATATTATAAATGAACGCTTTATTGTTGATACACTATTAATTCTGAAGATCAGCATAAATAATGCAGATTATAAATTGCTAAGCCGTCTTCCGTATTTTGAAAAATATGAAGTCAATGGAATTCTGAAGTTTCGTGAGCTTAAGGGAAGAATCGGAGGGATAGGTGATCTTATAGAAAATAAACTTCTTACAGTTGAGAAGGCGGAAAAGGTAAAGCCATATCTGAAGTTTGAGTAGGAGATTCTTTGGATATTTACTTCTGTGGTTATAGCCTCCCAGCCCCCAAAGAGGGGCCACGCCATGGCGTGGCTAGATACATTGTTAATCGATTTCCATTTTTTAATTGATTTTCCGATTTTAAATTATAATTTTAGATATCTGATTGAATATTATCCTTATTCATTCTTAATTAAAATTATAATTTTAATATGAAAAGGAAGATCCCGATTGCACTATGCGCTTCTTATGCACTTATATCATGCAATACAGCACCTAAAAATGAACCACTTCCAAATATTGTCTACATCCTTGCAGATGACCTGGGCTATGGAGATCTAGGCTGTTATGGCCAGCAGAAATTTCAGACACCAAACATAGACAGGCTTGCCAGCCAGGGTATGCTTTTCCGTCAGCATTATACCGGATGTACCGTTTCGGCCCCATCCCGGTCGAGTCTCATGACTGGCCTGCACACCGGACATACTCCAATCAGGGGAAATAAAGGCTGGGAACCTGAAGGTAACTGGCCGCTGCCTGCAAACACTTTTACTATTGGTAAAATGCTACAGTCAAGGGGTTATACAACTGGCGCTTTCGGTAAATGGGGTTTAGGGTATATTGAATCAGAAGGAGATCCCAACTTACAGGGTATTAATGAGTTCTATGGTTATAACTGCCAGAGTCTTGCTCATAATTACTATCCCGATCACCTCTGGCATAATCATGAAAAAATACTTCTTCCGGGAAATGACAGCAGCAGAACAGGAACATATAGTGCCGATCTGATTCATAATGCAGCACTTAATTTTATAGAAGCGAATAAGGATAAACCATTCTTCCTTTTTTACCCCACAACAATTCCTCACGCAGAGTTATTTGCCAAAGAGGAGTATATGAGCCGTTTCCGGGGAAAGTTTGAACCTGAAAAATCATTTAAAGGTGTAGACAGTGGCCCGACTTTCCGTCAGGGTCCTTATGGCTCACAGCACGAATCACATGCAGCTTTTGTTGCAATGGTTACACAGCTTGATGATTATGTGGGCGAAATACTTGCAAAACTGACAGAACTGGGACTGGAAAAGAATACGATCGTGATATTTGCGTCAGATAACGGTCCTCATGTCGAGGGTGGCGCTGATCCCGATTTTTTCAACAGCAATGGCGATCTAAGAGGTTATAAACGAGACATGTATGAAGGTGGTATCCGAACAGCCATGCTTGTAAAATGGCCGGGAAAAGTAGAGGAAGGTTCTGAGAGTGACCATGTTTCAGCTTTCTGGGATATCATGCCAACATTTGGTGAAATTGCCGGAGCCGGGATTTCGGGAGATATCGATGGTATTTCATTCCTGCCTGAATTACTCGGTAAGAAACAGAAACAGCATGAATATCTGTACTGGGAATTTCACGAACAGGGTGGAAAAACTGCAATCAGAATGGGTAACTGGAAAGCGGTGAAACTTAATGTTGACAAAACTCCTCAGGGTGTTACAGAACTTTATGATCTGTCAAAAGATATCAGTGAAACAAATAACGTGGCGAAAGCCAACCCTGAAATAGTAAAAAAGATGGAAGAACTTATGTTACAGGCACATAAACCGTCTGAAGTATTTCCATTTTCATACGAATCAACAAATAAATAACTTGGTGCCCCTTGGCGCCTTCGTGTCTTGGTGGCATTTTTTTTTCGCCACTAAGACGCTAAGACACTAAGGATCACCAAGGAAATCCTAACAAAATGAAAAAATTAAACCTTCTTCCAGGTGCAATTGGCATAATGTCACTTGCTTCAACGCTGCCGGCCAACTCCCAGTCAACCGAAAAACCAAACATTATAATCATTTATGCCGATGATCTTGGCTATGGTGATGTAAGTTGTTATGGAGCAACCCGTCTCAAGACACCCAATATTGACAGAATAGCCAGTCAGGGTCTTCGGTTTATGAATGCACATTGCACATCTGCTACCAGTACTCCTTCCAGATATTCCTTATTAACAGGGGAATATGCCTGGCGTAAAAAGGGAACTGGTGTAGCAACCGGCGATGCTGTAGCTATTATTCAGCCGGGAAGAACCACTATAGCCTCAATTTTGAAAAAAGCGGGTTATACCACAGGGGTCGTTGGTAAATGGCATCTCGGACTTGGCGAAACAGGCGGAGCCGACTGGAACGGGGAAATAAAATCAGGTCCGATGGATATAGGCTTTGATTACAATTTTATTCTGCCTGCTACCGGCGACCGTGTACCATGTGTCTTCGTTGAAAACAGACGTGTGGTTGGACTTGATCTGGCAGACCCAATCAAAGTCAGCTTCAACGAGCCGATACTGACTCTGCCAACAGGAAAAGATCATCCTGAGCTTCTGAAAATGCATCCGAGCCATGGTCACGATATGACTATCGTAAACGGAATCAGCAGGATAGGTTATATGAGCGGTGGAAAATCTGCTCTCTGGATTGATGAAGATATCGCAGATGTTATAACAGGCAAAGCCGTGAAATTCATAGAAAACAACAAGGATAAGCCATTCTTTCTCTACTTTGCAACTCATGATATTCATGTCCCTCGTGTTCCCAACCAGCGTTTTGTCGGAAAGAGCGGAATGGGTGCAAGAGGAGATGCAATTCTGGAATTCGACTGGTCGGTGGGTGAGATTCTGAAGACCATTGATAATCTTAAACTGTCAGGAAATACAATTATAATTGTAACCAGCGATAACGGTCCTGTTGTTGATGACGGATATAAAGATCAGGCTATTGAATTACTTGGTGATCATAAACCTGCAGGACCGCTCAGAGGTGGAAAATACAGCCTTTTTGACGGAGGTACGAGGGTGGCATTTATCGTGAGATGGACTGGAAAGATTAAACCGGGAACATCTGATGCACTTTTCAGCCAGATAGACTTTTTTGCTTCATTTGCCTCATTAACAGGACAATCTCTTGCAAAAGATGATGCACCGGATAGTTTTAACAGCCTCAGTGTTCTCCTTGGAAAATCAAAAACCGGTCGTGAATACCTTGTTGAACACGCAGGAAGACTGACTATTTTAAAAGGAGACTGGAAATTCATTGAACAGGGTGGCGGGCAAAAGGTGCAGGTAAATACCAATACCGAAACCGGGAATGATCCTGGTCCACAGTTGTATAATTTAAAAACTGATCTCGGTGAAAAGAATAATGTCGCCGCTCAGAATCCGGTTATTGTTAAAGAATTAACAGAACTCCTTCAAAAAGTAAGATCTGACGGAAGAACAAGACAATAAAATTTGAAAATTGAAGAATTTGAAAATTTGAAAATGATAACACTTAAGTCAGCAATTAGTCTGGGATTGGTAACTCTGTCTTCTATACAGGCCACAGCTCAGAAATCAACAGCATTTAAACCGGCAACACCGAATATCGTTTTGATACTGATGGACGATATGGGCTACGGTGATATTGGCAGAACAGGTGCAAACCAGTATGAGACACCAAATCTTAACCGTCTCGCAAATCAGGGAACCCAGTTCACCTGGTACTATTGTCCACAGGCAGTAAGCAGCGCGTCCAGGGCCGGATTGCTGACAGGCTGTTATCCAAACAGAATAGGTATTTCAGGCGCCTTAATGCCCTGGGCCCTTAATGGCATAAATTCCGACGAGACAACAATAGCTGAACTCCTTAAAACAAAGGGTTACCATACAGGTATAATAGGTAAATGGCACCTTGGCCATCATAAACAATTCCTTCCTCTTCAGCACGGCTTCGACGAATATTATGGAATTCCATATTCTAATGACATGTGGCCTGTTGATTTCGATGGAGTTCCCATCCGTTTCAAGGATACAACATCAAATAAAATGAAACATCCCATTCTTCCATTGATTGAGGGAAACGAAAAAGTGGGAGAGGTTCAAGATCTTGCAGGACAGGATAATCTGACAACAGACTATACCTTAAGGGCAGTTAAATTCATTGAAAGTCATAAAAATGCACCATTCTTTCTGTATCTTCCTCACTCAATGGTACATATACCGCTTGGTGTTTCTGAAAAATTCAGAGGTAAGAGCAGCCAGGGCATCTATGGCGATGTAATGATGGAGGTTGATTGGTCGATTGGTGAAATAATGAAGGCCCTCGAACGAAGCGGACTTGAAAAGAATACACTTGTAATATTCACCAGCGATAACGGCCCCTGGCTTAACTTCGGAGATCATGCCGGAACTTCAGGCGGACTTCGTGAAGGCAAAGGTACAAGCTGGGAGGGTGGCCAGCGTGTTCCATGTATAATGAAGTGGCCGGGGGTGGTCCCAGCAGGTGATATCTGCAATAAACTTGCATCATCCATCGATCTGCTTCCGACAATAGCTGAAATTACCGGAGCATCACTTCCTGAAAAGAAAATTGACGGGATAAGCATTCTGCCTTTGCTTCTGGGAGATAAAAATGCAGCTCCGCGTCATGAGTTTTATTATTATTATCAGCAAAATGCGCTTGAAGCTGTTCAGCGTGATTACTGGAAACTTGTTTTGCCACACAGTGGCCGCACATACCGTGGAATGAAACCCGGGCAAGACGGGTTTCCCGGACCAACAGCCACTGAAACTGTAAAAACAGTACAACTTTATGATCTGCGCCGCGATCCGGGCGAATGGTACGATCTGGCGGCTGTCTATCCTGAAAAGGTAAAAGAACTGGAGATAATAGCCGAAAAAGCCCGGCAGGATCTTGGAGATCAATTAACTAATAATCCCGGTGCAAACAGACGTAAAGCCGGATCAATAAAAAAGTAATATATAATTATTTATCACCATATTAACCCCCCTTTAGGGGGGCTGGGAGGCAACTACCTTGCAACAATAAACTATGATTAAACTTAAACACTTTCTTGGACTAAGCGCTGCATCTTTATTAGTATCTAATTCTATGGCGCAGCAAGCAGTAAAACAACCTAACATTTTATGGATCTCAACCGAAGATCTGAGTCCTCATATGGGATGTTACGGCGATAAGGTCGCGAAAACACCTAATATTGACAGACTTGCATCGCAGGGAAAAAGATATACAAATGTCTTTACAACTGCTGCAATAAGCGCACCTGTCCGTGCAGGGATCATTACCGGCATGTACCAGACCTCAATTGGCTGTATGCATATGCGTACCACATCATACAGACGCGGAGTTGAAAATCCTGTTGAATTTACAGCAGTCCCTCCTCATTATGTGAAGGCATTCACAGAATCCATGAGGGCTGCAGGATATTATTGCACCAACAACAACAAAACCGATTACCAGTTCTCAAAAGATCCGGTACCGGCAAGTATATGGGATGAATGCAATAAGAAAGCACATTATAAAAACCGTAAAGATAAAAATCAGCCGTTTTTTGCAGTGTTTAACTGGACAGGCACACATGAAAGCCAGAACTGGGATCTGAGCAATGTGAAAACTGATCCCATGTCTGTAAAGGTTCCGCCATATTATCCTGATAATGAAATAATAAGAAAGAACATTGCCAAAATGTATGATAATATTGCCACGCTCGATTCAGTGGTCGGTGCACTGATTTCAGAACTTGAAAAAGAAGGTGAACTTGACAATACAATCATCTTTTTCTGGGGCGATCATGGTGACGGACTTCCGAGAAGCAAGAGATGGTTATATGATTCAGGTCTAAATATTCCCCTTGTAATTAAATTTCCAGGTAAGACAAAGGCAACTGTCGATAACAGGATGATCAGTTCGATCGATTTCGGCCCTACGGTTCTCTCTCTGGCCGGAGTTCCTGTTCCGGCACATATGCAGGGAATTCCATTTCTGGGCAATCAGACAGGAGAACCAAGAGATGCAGTATTTGCTGCCCGCGACAGGGTGGATGAGTCTTATGACATGATCAGGTCGGTAAGGACAAAAGAATATCTCTATGTCCGCAATTATTATCCCAATGAACCATTCACGATCTGGGTACCCTATCTTAGCCGAATGGCTATATATCAGGAGATGCTTCGTCTCGATGCTGAAGGAAAACTCACAGGAGCACAGAAAAGCTGGATGGCGTCTTCCCGTCCGCCGGAAGAGCTTTATGATGTCAAAGCTGATCCGTTTCAATTAAAAAATCTTGTAAATGACCCGGCTTTAAAGATAGTGCTTGCTGATCTCAGAAAAAGACATAAAACCTGGACCCTCGAAACTGGGGACCTTGGTCACATGAATGAACCTGAGATGATTGAGCAGATGTGGCCGGGAGGGAAGCAACCGGTAACGGATGTTCCATATTTCATAATTAACAGTATTGAAGATCGGTCCATAAAGAACTACAGGATTGGAGGAACTTACTCTTCGCCAATGACTTTGAGTTTTTACTGTCCGACTCACGGAGCATCTCTTGTATATACTTTTGAGGAGACCAAAGATCCACAGTGGCAATTATACAACGGACCACTACACCTCAAACCCGGAAACCAAAACATAAGGGTAAAGGCTGTGAGATATGGGTATAAAGAAAGTGAAGAGCTGAAAGGTATATTTGTGATCAATTAAAAAACGCAATAGCTTTGCGCCAAGCGCTATGCACTATGCCACATAAATCATCACCCTCTGAAAGAATAAATTCTCTTCGGAAGAAAACCATTTCTGCTGAAAGATACCTGTCTGTTGAGCAGGCTAAAATCATTACACGTATATATCAACAGAACGAAAACCTGCCTGTCATTCTGAAACGCTCTCTTGCTTTGTCGGAAGCTTTGAATAAGATGCCAATATCTCTTGAACCTGAAGAACTTATAGTAGGAAACAGGACACCAGATGTAAGAGCAGGAGTAGTCTTTCCTGAGGCTGGAATCAGATGGCTCGTAAATGAAATTGAAGTATTGCCACAAAGACCACAGGATCCGTTTAAGGTACGACCTGAGGATATTAATTATTTCAGGGAGGTCATTGAGCCATTCTGGAGCGGAAAGACACTTGAAGATAATATCTACAGCACATTCGGGGATCAACTGGCTGAAATAGAAAAAGTTGTAAAAATCAACCAGAAAGATCATGCGCAGGGTCATATCATCCCGAATGTTGAAAAATGGCTCAGATTCGGTCCTGCAGGACTAAAGAAAATAGCAGACGAAAATCTCACAACAGCTTCCTCAGATAAGGTGGAATTTTATAAAAGTGTATCCCTTACACTTAATGCTTCCTGCACATTCATTGACAGGTATAGAATTCTGGCATCGGAAATGGCTGCAGTTCAAACGGATGAAGTATTGAGGAACAACTTGTTCGAAATTGCCGGAGTATGTGAAAACCTTTCAAACCGGCCACCCGAAACATTACGTGAGGCAGTTCAATCAGTATGGTTCCTGTTCGTGATCCTTCAGATGGAATCAAATGCTTCTTCATTTTCACCGGGTAGGATGGATCAATACTTGTACGGGTACTACATTTCTGACCTGAAATCGGGAAAAACATCACAAAGTGTAGTACAGGAACTATTGGATGCACTTTTTATAAAGTTCAATCAGATTGTTTATCTGCGAAACTCACACAGCGCAAAATATTTCGCCGGTTTCCCGATTGGCTTCAATGTTACTATTGGCGGACAAAAGGAATCAGGAGAAGATGCTACTAACGAACTCTCGTATATGTTTCTGGAATCCCAGGACCATATCAGACTGCCACAACCCAATCTTACCGCCAGGTTGCATAAAAGTTCACCTGACCGGTTCATTGCTGAATGCACCCGTATAATCGGACTTGGAACCGGCATGCCCCAGATCGCAAATGATGAAAGCATTATCAAATCGCTGAAACATGCAGGTATCGATGATAAGGATGCTCTTGATTACGCACTTGTCGGGTGCGTTGAATTAAGCACCCGGGGAAACTATCTCGGATGGAGCGACGCTGCAATGTTCAACCTGGTAAAAGTACTGGAACTAACATTGAATGATGGCGTATGCATGCTCACAGGTAAACAGATCGGGCTAAAAACTGGCTCGTTGAATGATCATCCTAAATACATCGATTTAGAGACAGCATTCAGAAAGCAAATAGATTACTTTATATTGAAAATGACCAGGGCATGCGAGGTTGTTGAAGAATTCCATCAGCTTAACCTGCCATCTCCATTTCTATCCTCTGTTATCGATGATTGTCTGCAAAAAGGCATAGATGTGACCTCAGGTGGAGCGAAATATAATTTCTCCGGCATACAGGCAATACAGGCAGCCAATATTGCAGACAGCCTGGCTGTCCTTAAAAAACTTGTATTTGATGAAAAAATAATACAAAAAGAGACTCTGCTTAATGCACTCAGAAATAATTTTGAAGGAAATGATCTCATAAGGCAGCAGTGCCTGAATCTTGTACCAAAGTATGGCAATGATATAGACTGGGTAGATGAAACAGGTGCAAAATGGATACAATATTTTGCTGATACATTAACAAAGTTCAGGAATTACAGGGGAGGTAAATATCAGATGGGGCTTTATACCGTTTCTGCTCATGTTCCTATGGGACAAAACGTTGCAGCAACGTCTGATGGCAGATTTGCAAAATCCCCTCTTGCCGACGGAGGCTTGTCTCCGATGTACGGCCGGGATGTCCATGGACCCACTGCAGTTCTCAATTCCGTTTTAAAGATACCCTCTAAACTTGCCAGTAACGGAACACTTCTGAACATGAAATTTCTTCCTTCATTTTTCAAAAATGAACATGACAGGGCAAAATTCACTTCATTTTTAAAGACTTTTATTTCACTTCCAATTCATCATGTTCAGTTCAATGTCGTTACAAATGAAGAACTTATAAAAGCCAAAGCCGATCCGGAATCCTACAGAGGACTTACCGTGAGGGTCGCAGGATATACAGCTTATTTCACCGAATTATCCGGAGATCTGCAGGATGAAATAATTAACCGCACCACACATGGTAATAACCTGTAAACCGATGAACTTGGAACTTGGAACTTGGAACTTTGAGTCCACTCCGAAAAGTTCATTTGCCCCTAAATCCCCTAAAGGGGACTTTAGCATTGCTTTGAATTTCAGTGTTTTCCCTTTAGGGATAAGGGCAAAAAACACTGAAATTCAGAATAACTGATTTTTCGGAGCGTACTCAACTTGGAACTTAAATATATTGAAATGAAACTCAACATTAGTCTGATTACCACCCTGGGACTGACAGCCGCAGCTCCTGCTCTTTATTCCCAGTCGACACAACAGCGTCCGAATATTATTTATATTATGAGCGACGATCATGCTTTTCAGGCTATCAGTGCATATGGAGGTGCTTTGAAAAACATTGCACCAACACCAAATATCGACAGAATTGCCAGAAACGGAATGATTTTCAATCGCTGTCTCGTAACAAACTCAATTTCCGGACCATGCAGAGCAGTAGTGCTCACAGGAAAATACAGCCATCTTAACGGATTTATAAAGAATGAAGGCCAATCTCCATTTGATGCCTCCCAGCAAACATTTCCAAAGCTTTTACAGGCAGCAGGTTACAATACTGGGATGATTGGCAAGTGGCATCTTGGCTCAAATCCGACTGGCTTTAATCATTGGGAGATCCTTCCGGGGCAGGGAAATTATTATAACCCCGATTTCATTGATGAAAAAGGCAAGCACGTTGTAAATGGGTATGTAACTGAAATAATCACAGACAAGAGCATTGTCTGGATCAACAATATTAAGGATAACGGCAAGCCATTTATGCTGATGATGCATCATAAAGCTCCTCACAGGGAGTGGCAGCCCGGACCGAACGAATTGTCTCTATATAAGGATGTTACATTCCCGGAACCGACAACACTTTTTGATGATTACTCAAACAGGGGGACAGCGGAGAAATCACAGGATATGTCAATATCAAAAACGATGAGACTGATTGAGGATTTAAAGCTTTATCCTCCGACAGCAAAAACAAAAAATGCGGGACTGAACCGGATGAATTTTGAGCAGATGGCAGCATGGGATAAGGTTTATGATCCGATTATTAAACATTTCTATGAAACAAATCTAACCGGGGAGGAGCTTGTCCGGTTTAAGTATCAGCGCTATATGCAGGATTACCTGGCATGTATAGCCGCTGTAGACAAGAGCGTGGGAGAGGTGCTTGACTATTTGAAGGCGAATGGTCTTGACAAAAATACAATAGTAATATATGCCTCCGATCAGGGTTTTTATCTCGGAGAACATGGATGGTTCGACAAAAGATGGATGTTTGAAGAATCATTACGTACACCATTGCTTATTCAATGGCCTGGAACTACGAAACCAGGCAGTGTTAACAATGATATAGTCTCAAATCTTGACTTTGCCGAGACAATTCTTGATATAGCCGGAGTTAAAGTCCCGTCTGACATGCAGGGAATGAGTATGGTTCCTGTTCTGAAAGGAAAAACACCAAAAGACTGGAGGAAAGAACACTACTACCATTATTATGAATATCCTGCTGTTCACAGTGTTAAACGGCACTACGGAATAACCACAGAAAGATATAAACTGATTCATTATTATCATGATATTGACGAATGGGAATTATTCGATATCAAGTCCGACCCGCATGAAATGAAGAATGTCTATAATGATCCTACATATGAATCAGTCAAAACTGACCTTCATTTACGCCTTAATAAGCTTATGACCAAATACGGGGATAGTGACGAACTGGCAAAATCATTTATTCCGAAAAAATAGATTTGGAAAAGCAATCATATTTTCCATTCAGATTTTAAAGAGGGGTTTCTCAGAACAACAATTTTTAAACTTCTTACCACTGCCACACGGACAGGGATCATTTCTTTCGGGCATGACCGGCTTAACTACCTGATTATCTTTATTCTTCACCCATTGCATTACATTAGAAGGCGGACGCTTTTTCTTAAGCTCTTTAGCCATATAATCCATGTACGGCTCAACATGGTGAAAAAACATCTTATATCCTTCACATAGATAATTCAATCCCGGTTTTCCATCAGGGGTATTGATAAACCTGTGTTTCGGGCACTCACCATGGCAGGCATACCGGACATCACACTGCAGGCAATATCGTGGCAGTTTATTTCGCTTATCAATTCCAAAATCAAACTGGCGCTGAGATTTCACCATATCTTTCATTGGTGTCTCGCCGATATTTCCGAGAAAATACTCAGGATATACAAAATGGTCGCATGAGAACAGATCGCCGTTATGCTCCATTACCAGGGCATCGCCGCATGTTTCAGAGAAAACACATAAGCCGGGCATCTCCCCGACATAATTTGCAAGAGTTGTGTCAATTATCTGAACATAATACCTGGCAACATCATTTCGCACCCACTCATTAAAGATTGTAATCAGGAACTTTCCAAAGTCTTTTGCACCAACCGACCATTCTGTTAGCATGGCATCAGTACCAAAAGATGGAGATACCAGTTTAAGGTTATCATTTTCAGGATGATTTGAAATCCTTTCAACTACAGGGAGAAACTGAATAAATCCGCTTCCTATCTTCTTCAGGAACCTGTAGGTTTCTGAGGCAAAATGAACATTATAACTGTTAACTACACTAAGGGTATTAAATTCAACTTTGTTCTTATGAAGCAGTTCGACACCCTTCATGGCTCTCTTAAAAGTAGGTCCCCCGGAATTTGTTTTCCTGTATTGATCATGATTATGTTCTTCACCATCAATTGAGATACCAACAAGTATATTATTGTCAGTAAAGAACTTACACCAGTCATCATTTAGTTTTGTCCCATTGGTCTGAAAAGCATTTTCAATTGTCTTCCCGCCTGAATGTTTCTTCTGCAGCTCAATTATATTAATAAAGTAATCAAGACCCAAAAGGGTTGGTTCACCTCCCTGCCAGGTAAATGTCACAACCGGTACTTCCTGTGCTTCAATATATTGCTTTATGAAATTTTCAAGTACCTCTTCCTTCATCCTGAAATCATTCCCTGTAGGATACAGCTTCAGCTTTTCGAGATAATAACAATAGGTACAATTCAGATTACATACCGGACCCGTAGGCTTTACCATCACATTAAATGCGTTAGGCCTGTTGAGTTTAAGAGCATCGGTAAATAATATATCCATGTTTAAAAAATGGTTTTGAAGTTGGTAAAAGTACTATATTCCGATGTTAAATAAATTGATTATTTTCGAATTTAAATATGATGTTGATTCTGGGTAATAATAATTATAATTATGGAAAGAAGAAAATTTCTTAAAGTAACCTCATTAGGGTCTGCAGTTATTGCTTCGTCACTATACATTCCAACAGTTTCACAGGAAAGAAAATTAAAAATCGGTTTAATCGGTTCCGGCTGGTATGGAATGGTTATAACAAAAGCGGCTCTGAAAGTTGGTGGGGTAGAAGTGATCGCAATTTGCGATGTCGACTCGGCACATCTATCTGCAAGCGCAGATGAACTGGAGAAACTTCAGGGAGTTCGTCCAAAAACATACAAATACTACCAGGAACTGCTTGATCTTAAGGGCCTGGAAGCAGTATTTATCGGAACCATGCCACACTGGCATGCTTTACAGTTTATTGCAGCCTGCAAAAAAGGTCTTGATATCTATTGTGAGAAACCTCTTGCGTACGAAATAACAGAGGGACTTGCTATGGTAAATGCGGCTAATAAGGCAGGGAACATTGTGCAGCTGGGATTTCAGAGACGCCAGAGCGCTGCCTTTATGAAAACAAAAGAACTGATTGAAACAGGCAGGATCGGAAATATCCACCAGATTGTTGCTCAGATCCATTATAATCCCGGTCCGCAGGATAATACAATTCAGGCACCTCCTGCATCACTTGACTGGGAAGAATGGTGCGGACCGGCTCCGAAACTCGACTACCGGCCGAATATCGGTCATAAAGCATGGAGGCTTGAGAAGGAGTATGGTAACGGTCATCTGACAGACTGGGGAATTCACCATATTGATATAATCCGTAAGATAATGAGTGAGAGCATGCCCGAAGAATTCTATACTAAAGGAGGAAATTTTGCATACAAAGACAAAATAACAACACCGGATACTCTTACATCCAATATGGCATTTAAAAAAGCTCCTGTTGTATGGCAGCACCGCCTTTGGGGCACAGGAGATGCAATGAAGGAGTTCAATAATGGGATCTTCTTCCATGGAGAAAAAGGAACCATATTTGCTGAAGATAACAAGGTTGTCATCTTTCCCTCAGGAAGAGATGCAAAAAGAGAAGATCTGAGTATTCCGACACCGTTAATGCAGGAGAATCACGTTGAGAGTTTTCTTAAAGCTGTGAGAGCCAAAGACAAAAGCCTTATTGCCTGCACACCTGAGGATGCCTTTCAGTCGACTGCAACTGTTCAGCTTGCCATGATCTCATATTATACCGGAACGCTTGTTAAATGGGATCAGCAGAAGAAGGAGATAATTGGCAATCTCGAAGCTTCAAAGTTGCTTAAGAGAGAATACAGAGGCAAGTATGTGCACCCTTAATCTATTGAGGACTAAAGGCTTTTAAAGTATTGCAGATATTCCTTAAGGTCGTATGTATTGCATACTCCCTGAAACTCTTTCAATAACTGATCGTTGAAAGGAACTCCTTTATTTTTTCTTGCAAGCCAGGTTTCATATTCTTTTTCCCCTGCAGTAAAAATCCGGTTATTGCCCGGCATCTTTTTGGAAGCCCTGAGTTCGCGAAGAATATCTCCGGTAGTCTTTTTGAATCTATCGGGTTCAGTAAATGCGTTTATGTCGATTACTATGAAGAAGTGCCCGATTGGATAAGGTACTTTCTTTCCATCCTGTACCCCTAATAACATCTTCATAAATGCTCCCTGTTGCAACGCGGCTGAAAGTATCTCAACAACAGTCGCATAGCCATACCCTTTATAGCCTCCGGTGTCCTCCCCAACTCCTCCCAGCGGGGTAAGTGATGCACGCCCTTTAAGAAAATCATTGAGCACTTCAATCGAATTGGTTTTACTTTCTCCATTTTCATCAATTACCCAACCTTTTGGCAACTCCTTGCCTTCTCTGGCATATAACTCAACTTTTCCCCTCTGTGTTATTGAAGTGGCACAATCGAGCAAAAAAGGAAATGGCTCATCACTGGGCATTCCAAAAGTAAGCGGGTTGGTGCCAAGCATATTTTCAACTCCGAAAGTGGGGGCTACTGAAGGTCTGGCATTAGTGCCAGTAATTCCGATCATGTTTTCCTCAACCGCCATAAGAGCATAATACCCGGCAAAACCATAATGTGTAGAATTACGGACGGTAACCATCCCCATACCAAATTCCTTAGCTTTTTTAATAGCCATTTTCATTGCTTTGGTAGCGATTACTTGTCCCATCCCATTATGTCCGTCAATTACAGCCGTAGTCGGGCCTTCCTTTACAACTTCAGCTTCAGTAATTGGATTCAGAATACCTTCAGCAATACGATCGAGATAAATTGGTTTAAGGCGATTTACCCCATGTGAGTCGAAACCGAGTTTGTCTGCTTTCAACAGAACATCTCCAATAATCTTAGCATCATCAGATGGAATGCCGGCTTTCACGAGGACACTTATCATGAATTTTTCTATTACTTCAAATGCAATATATTTTTGTTCCATAAAATTTGGTTTAAAACTTCAAATTATAACATTGATTATCAGACTTATCTCAGATAGTCACTTACTGTCCTTGAGATACTTTTTTTTACAGCATCCCAGGTTTGACCTTTAAAACTTATCGGAGTTTCGCTTTCTTCAGCATCAATAAAATATGTAATAGCATGTGGAATGCTTATTGCAAGCATCTGGTTTGGATATTTCTGTTTATGCCAGTCAATCATTTGTTGGAGAGAGTAATGTTGAAGCAATTCATATAAATCCCAAAAATCCTTTTTCTTACCTCTCCCTAGAATAGCCTGAATTTTCATTGCAGAAATATCAGTGCTGCTGTACATTCTGATTTTAACTTCTTCCTCAATTTGTGCAATAGGATTATGTGGAAAGTGCACTATGTCAACTTTAATATCATTAATGAAACAAAAAATTCCAAATTGAGTGTTTTCCTGTTTGTAAACAAATCTATTTTGATATTTAGTTTCAAGTTCCGAAACTATTTGTTGATGATTAAACTTCTCACTAGAAAATAAATCAAGGTCTTCAGAGCTACAATGCCCATATCTAAGCGCCAGAGTTGTACCTCCAAGTGAAAACTGTTGAAGCGATGGAAATTCCATTAACTCTTTTAATAAGGAAAGAGTCCCGGGTTCAACTGCCTCAGTATGTAACATCTGAATTCATTAAGTGGTTTGTCAATTATAGCGCTCGCAAAATGAATAGTGTGAAGTGGTAAATACTTTGCATTCAATAAAGCGGTAGTAACTTTTTCATCACCATAATACCTTCGGCAGTTACGTATATCATCAACATCGCCGCGTTCAAAAACCCGCTCTATAACAAAGGTTGCTTTGGCATCATAGTCAATAAGCTCAAAATTCACATCCCAGAAAATGCGTTTATCTAATACAGGTTTTATTTTTGCATTCATATCGCAAAATTAACAAAAGAGGAGAGTATACACATAAATTGTTTATGGTATTTACTTTTACCTATCGTTTTTTGTCCTGTAAGCCTTAGAAATGATTCGATTTATATTCTATTCATTTATCTTTTTATTGAAGCTTTAATTTCCAGGCGAATGCCAGTCTTTTATTATTAATTCCTCTTTCCCTAATTCAATTTTAACTGAAAGCATTGATTTCAGCTATTACATCCCGGATTGGTTTTAATGAAATCTCGGTTCCTCGTTCACCCTTGACAGTATAATCAAAAGGATTATCCAGGTCTTTAATTAATAAAAACATATAGGATATAAGGAAGGTGACAAGCAAAGTGATAAAGAGTGAGGCATAAAATGGTTCTATTTTAATAATAATCAGGCCTAGTCCGGTTAAAAACCCCATAGCCTCAACAATTGCATAAGCAGAGCCAATAAATTCAGTATCCCTGATAGTATCAATTCTTAAAATCATTTTTCTTATGCTGTTTTGTTCATTCTTTAGTTTTATAATATAATTTGCCTGAACACCTTCTTTATCAAATTCAATGAAAAAATCATTCATCATACTGATTCTGCTCAATATTAATCGTGTCTTTTCATTTTTGTAAAACCAGTCCATTAATGAATTGGAAAATGATTTTTGAAATTCAATAAATCTATGAGCTGTTTCTGAGTCTTTTCCTTTTAATATCGTATAGGTGTCATCGTACATTGATTTAATGGATGCTGAAAGTTCGCTTGGCAGTTTTTCACTTTCTTTATAATCGGAAAGTACTCCACTGATAAGAAATCCAACCAGAAAAATGGTGCCGGCTACCAGACTTGTGAAGAGGGCATTTAACTCCATTATCTCAAATCCAAATTTGTGAGAGAGGAACTTCAAGAGGGCTACTAAAACAATCAGTGGCACTAGCTTAAATGCTATTGACCATTTACGCCAAATATTTATTGCGTGTTTCAAAATTATTTCTTTAGGTATCATGATTTAAGAATCAGATTGTTATAAATTACACAAAGTATTTAATTACAACAAAACGGCATATTAAACAGATAGCAAAACTAAATGCGGCCAGGTTGAAATATTTCTTCAGGAATAGTTTAATCCCTTTCCCTGAATTTCAGATCGGCCGGGAAACAAAAAAAACATTGCTCCACGGCTGTGTAGAATAACTTGTTACATTGGAAGTCTGAGCTTAATATATTATTTTATTTTGTATGCCATCAGCGTTTCGCCATGTCTGATATATAGCCGCCCCTTACTAATTACAGGGTGAGCCCAGTAGGGTCCTTCTCCTTTTGTGATTTTAAACTCGCTCACTATGTCAAGTTTTGAATTATTAGGCCTTACAAGGGCAACATTTCCCGACTTTTCTTCAAAAAGGTATAGCATTCCATCCGCAGAAATTATTGATCCCCTTGAGTTCCATTTATTTGTCCACAGGGTTTTACCAGTCGTCCAGTCTACACAAACCCAGGTATCAGTCGGATTTGACTGATGATTTGCACCATAAATATTATTCCCCAGAAGGACAACTCCTCCATGTTGGGGATCAAAATTTCTGTTTTCCCATACTATATCGACTGAGTTTCCATCAGCAGAAAGTTTAAGTTTAAGAGCCACCCAATTGTATCCGTTTGCAATCAGAATATGACCGTCCCTGTAAATGGGTGTTATGGCATGATTCTTCCTCGCCCTTCCTTCAACTGCATTAATTTTAGAGTATGCCACTTTCCAGATGATTTTCCCATCCCTGGCATT
>JANNKF010000080.1:0-11932 GCA_031396165.1 Bacteroidales bacterium
CCGATACTCTCGGCGTACTGAATCCCGATCAGACCTACAACTTCTGTAAAAAGACTGTTGATCGATATCCGGCATTACACTTTGATTTTCACGCTCATAACGATTATGACCTCGCAGTGGCAAATGTGTTTGCAGCTGTAAAGGCAGGAATAAAAGGGCTTCATACAACTATTAACGGGTTAGGTGAAAGAGCAGGAAATGCACCACTATCAAGCGTAATAGGCGTACTTCGCGATCTGCTCGACACGGAAACCGGTATTAATGAATTTGAAATCACCAAGGCAAGTAAGATGGTGGAAACTTTCAGTGGAATACGCATCCCTGTGAATAAACCACTCATCGGGGAGAACGTTTTCACACAGACATCCGGGGTGCATGCCGATGGTGACAGTAAAGACAATCTATATTACAACAGCCTTCTTCCCGAAAGATTCGGTAGAAAGAGAAAATATGCGCTTGGGAAGCAATCCGGTAAAGCAACTATAAGAAAAAATCTCGAAGAGTTCGGTATGTTTCTCAGTCCGGAATCGCTTGCCAAAGTAACTCAGAGAGTTATCGAACTTGGCGACAAGAAAGAGAATGTAACGACGGAGGACTTACCTTTCATTATTGCCGATGTGCTTGGTAATGAGCAGATTAATTATAAGATTTTCATAAAAAACTATTCGCTTTCACTCTCCTATGGTCTGAAGCCTTCAGCAAATATTCAGATAGAGATAGATGGAAATTTATATCAGGAGACATCATCAGGTGATGGGCAGTATGACGCATTTATGAAAGCATTGCGACTGGTTTATGATAAGCTGGAAAAGCAACTCCCTGTACTCACAGATTACCAGGTATCCATCCCTCCCGGTGGCAGAACTGATGCATTTGTGGAGACAGTCATTACCTGGGAATTAAATAATAAAGAGTTTAAGACCAGGGGATTGGATGCTGACCAGACTGAGTCGGCGATAAAGGCCACCGAAAGGATGCTTAACATAATTGAGAATATTGAACAGAAAACAAAGAGTGATAAAATACTAACAGACGCAGCTAATGGAGTTTAACATCGCAGTATTACCGGGCGACGGAATTGGACCGGAGATTATCGAACAGGCAAAAAAAGTTGTAATTGCAACAGGGAAAAAATTCAACCACATATTTAATTTTAAACATGCCCTCGTAGGTGCTGTAGCTATAGACAAGACCGGAAACCCGTTGCCACCCGAAACACTTGAACTGTGCAAATCATCCGATGCAGTTCTTTTCGGTGCAATAGGCGATCCCAAATATGATAATAATCCTGCTGCTAAGGTTCGTCCCGAGCAGGGCTTGCTGGCAATGAGAAAAGAACTAGGGTTATATGCCAATGTACGACCGGTTTCTACCTTTCCCTCCCTTATTGATAAATCACCTCTTAAACGGGAACTTGTTCAGGGTGTTGATATTATGATGATACGAGAGCTGACCGGTGGTATTTATTTCGGTAAACCCCAGGGCAGATCTGAAGATGGAAATACTGCTTATGACTCTTGTGTTTACAGTCGGTATGAAATAGAACGGGTAGTAAGGCTTGCCTGCGAGTATGCGATGAAACGCTCGAAAAAGGTTACAGTTGTTGATAAAGCCAATGTTCTTGCAACATCGAGACTATGGCGCGAAACTGCTGTAGCTGTTGGCAAGGAGTATAAGGAAATTACAATGGACTTTATGTTTGTCGACAATGCAGCAATGCAACTTATACAGTGGCCGTCAAAATTTGATGTAATAGTGACTGAGAATATGTTTGGGGATATTCTTTCAGATGAAGCCAGTGTTCTAACGGGTTCATTGGGCTTGCTCCCCTCCGCTTCCGTTGGGTTATTAACATCTGTTTTCGAACCGATACATGGTTCATATCCACAGGCTGCCGGTAAAAATATTGCCAATCCTATTGGTACAATTCTATCAGCTGCCATGATGTTCGATCTGGCTTTCGGTTTGAAAAAAGAATCGGAAGCGATTGTAAAAGCCGTTGAGAAATCTATTGAGGCTGACTATGTTACTATTGATCTGAATAAAGAACATCCAAGATCAACCTCCGAGGTAGGTGACTGGATTTCAAATTACATTAGCCCCAATCCCAATAGCCCCCAAACCCCCTAAAGGGGGCTTAAAAACCATCCTGCACTTAGCCCCCCTTCAGGGGGGTTGGGGGGCAAAAAGCAGGGTGATATAGCAATAATTTAAAATATTATCGGATTTTTAACTTGTTTTGTTCTAATTATTAAATTTTCTGTATCTTTGCATTCATATTTTAAAGAAATGTACAACAAATCCATACATCATCATCATCATACTTGCTTTCAGGCGAGGAGATAATGATATGTGTGCATAAATAATATCATAAACCCGTCTGAGCAGATCAGATGGGTTTTTAATTTCCCGGCAGGTTTGCTCAGACATATTTAAATTACAAAATGAGTGAACTAAAAATTGCGATTCAAAAAAGCGGCCGACTCAGCGAAAACTCAAAGAAACTTCTCGAGGAATGCGGGATAAAATTCTCTAACGGGATAAGCGTCCTGAAAACAACGGCAAAAAATTTCCCGGTTGAACTTCTCTTCCTTCGGGATGATGATATTCCTCAATATGTTGAGCAGCAGGTAGCAGACATTGGCATACTGGGTGAAAACATGGTTTTCGAGAAGAACAAGAATGTCACAGTTATAGAACAGCTGGGGTTTGCACAATGCAGGCTGAGCCTGGCAATTCCAAAGGAGGATTCCTACCCCGGACTAAAATATTTCATGAATAAAAAGATAGCAACCAGCTATCCACGGATACTCACAGACTTCCTACAGAAAAACAATCTCAAAGCTGAAATTGAAGAGATCAGCGGCAGCGTTGAGATAGCACCGGGGATCGGTCTGGCAGATGCTGTTTGTGATATTGTAAGCTCAGGAAGTACATTGCTTACAAATGGGTTACATGAAGTTGAGACAATCCTCAAGAGTCAGGCGGTAATTATTTCGAACAGGAATCTGGGTCCGGAAAAAGAAGCAATCCTGAACCGGCTCCTTTTCAGGATAAGATCTGTAAAAAATGCAAATGAGAATAAATATATTTTGCTCAATGCACCGGAATCAGCGATTCAGAAAATATGTTCAATACTTCCCGGAATGAAGAGCCCGACAATCGTGCCTCTGGTCGAAAAAGGATGGTGCAGCCTTCATTCGGTTGTAAAGGAGGATGAGTTCTGGGAAAGTATCGACCAGCTAAAACAGGCTGGTGCAGAAGGTATTCTTGTAATTCCAATCGAAAAAATGATACTGTAATGAAGATCATCTTAAATCCCCCGAGAGCGGACTGGAATTTACTCTGTTCACGTCCACGGATTGATAGTAACGAGCTTGATAACGTGGTAAAGGACATAATAAATAGTGTCAATACCGGGAAGGATAAAGCACTGCAGGTTCTTTCAGAGAAATATGACGGAATTCCTCCCGGAAATGTGAAAGTTACGGCTTCTGAGTTGATTGAAGCCGACGGACTTGTGTCTGAAAAACTGAAAAAAGCTATCAATATCGCAAAAGCAAACATTGAAAAGTTCCATTCCTCACAGCTTTCCCGGGAAGAGCCTGTTGAGACTTCACCCGGTGTAAAATGCTGGAGAAAAAGCGTAGCAATTGATAAAGTGGGTCTTTATATCCCCGGAGGAAGCGCTCCTCTTTTTTCTACCCTCCTGATGCTTGGGATCCCGGCAAAACTGGCTGGGTGTAAGCAAATTGCAATTTGCACTCCTCCGGGAAAGAACGGGAAGATAAACCCTGTAATTCTTTATACCGCCATGCTCTTAGGATTAACGGAAGTATTCAAGGTTGGGGGAGCACAGGCAATTGCCGCGATGGCATGCGGAACAGAAACAATCCCTCAGGTTTATAAGATATTCGGGCCAGGTAATCAGTATGTAACAAAAGCAAAAGAGCTGGTTCAACTCAATGGAACAGCGATAGATATGCCGGCCGGTCCGAGTGAGGTTCTGATAATAGCAGATGAAAGTGCAAATGCTGAGTTTATCGCCGCCGACCTGCTGTCGCAGGCAGAACATGGTCCCGACAGCCAGGTAATAATGCTTACAGATAATAAGGATCTTACGATTAAAGTCAGAAAGGAAGTTGAAAAGCAGGTCGAACTTCTCCCGAGAAAAGAAATCGCAATGAAAGCTCTTGAAAACAGCAGACTCATCCTTTTGTCGGATATGGATGCCTGTATTGAATTCAGCAACGAATATGCTCCTGAACATCTGATTATCGCAATAAAGGATCCAAAAAGTATCGCTGAACAAGTTATTAACGCAGGTTCTGTTTTCCTTGGAAAGTTCAGCTGCGAAAGTGCAGGAGACTATGCTTCAGGAACTAATCATACCCTTCCCACAAACGGCTTTGCAAAAAAATATAGCGGTGTTTCCGTTGATAGTTTCCAGAAGAAAATAACATTTCAGGAAATCAGTGAAGATGGATTGAAGAATATCGGTCCTTATATTGAAATAATGGCTGAGGCCGAAAATCTCAAAGCACACAGGAATGCTGTGAGTCTGAGACTAAAAAGTTTACAAAATGACTGATATCACTAAATTAATAAGGGAAAATGTCCTGCGTCTCACCCCCTATTCATGCGCCAGGGATGAGTTCAAAGGAAGGAATGGTGTCTTTCTTGATGCCAATGAGAATCCTTATGGCAGTATGAACCGTTATCCCGATCCTTATCAAAAAGAACTGAAGGCTGCAATTGCCTCGTTCAAAGGTATTTCTGAGGAAAATATATTCCTGGGTAACGGAAGTGATGAGATTATTGATCTCTGTTTCAGAGTATTCTGTAATCCGGGGAAGGATAAAGTTATGACCTTCACTCCTACTTACGGTATGTATGAGGTTTCCGCTTCTGTTAATAATATAACAGTAATAAAAGTGCCATTGAACAGTGAATTCCAGATTAACTTGCCGGCAGTTAAACCCCTTCTTTCAGATAACGATTTGAAATTGATCTTCATCTGTTCACCCAATAATCCAACAGGTAATGCCATGAATTATTTCGATGTTGAAGATCTGATTAAGTGTTTCAACGGAATAGTGGTAATAGATGAAGCGTACATTGATTTCTGTGAAAAACCCTCATTTATTAAGCTCGTGGACAAATATCCCAATCTGATTTTATTACAGACATTCAGTAAAGCATTTGGTCTTGCAGCTGTAAGAGTAGGAATGGCATTCATGAATAAAGCTGTTATTCAATATTTTAATAAGCTAAAGCCACCATATAATATCAGTACAATAAATCAAAATGCCGCACTAAAAAAGCTTAAGAATACCGGGGAAGTAAAAAAACAGATCATCAGAATCAAAAAGGAACGTACCCATCTTTTAAAAGCTTTGCAGAAAATGAAAATAATAGAGATAATATACCCCACGGATGCTAACTTTGTGCTGGTAAAAGTTAAAGACTCAACTTCCATATATAATTCATTGGTTAACAATAATATAATAATCAGGAACAGGCATAGTGTAATTGAGAACTGCTTACGGATCACAATAGGAAAGAAATCAGAAAATGAGAACCTGATCAGGACTTTGAAAACAATCTCAATATGAAGAAGGTACTTTTTATCGACAGGGACGGGACTATAATAATTGAACCGGAAGATGAACAGATTGACAGTTTTGAGAAACTCTCATTCCTTCCAGGAGCAATTTCATGTCTGGGTAAAATAGCCAAAGAGACTGATTACGAACTTGTTATGGTTACAAATCAGGATGGACTCGGAACTGATTTACATCCGGAGGAATCATTCTGGCAAGTACAGAATAAGGTACTGGAAATCTTAAAAGGAGAAGGAGTGGTTTTCAAAGAAATTTTTATCGACAAAACTCTTGCTTCGCAGATGGCTCCGACCAGAAAACCCGGAACGGCTATGCTTGTTAAATACCTGTCGCAGGGCATTGAACTTGAATCATCATTCGTTATAGGAGATAGGCTGACAGATGTAAAACTTGCGGAAAACCTTGGATGCCAGGCAATTTATATAGGAGATCAGGAGGTTCAGGGGGCAGTTTTAATTACTCCGGACTGGAATGATATATATAACTATCTGAAAAGAATACCCAGAACTGCAAAGACTGTAAGAAAAACTTCAGAGACATCTGTAATGGTTGAGTTAAACCTTGACGGATCGGGGAAAAGCAGTATTGATACAGGACTTGGATTTTTCGATCATATGCTGGAACAGATAGCCCGGCATGGTAATCTTGATCTGAAAATAGAGGTTAAAGGGGATCTCAATATTGACGAACATCACACAGTTGAAGATGTCGCCATCACTTTAGGCGATTCCTTTTTAAAGGCACTTGGGGGAAAGAAAGGCATTGAACGGTATAGCTTTGTGCTGCCAATGGATGACTCTCTGGCGCAGGTAGCGCTCGATTTCGGAGGAAGACCGTGGCTTGTATGGAATGTGGAATTCTTAAGAGAAAAAGTAGGTGAAATGCCAACCGAGATGTTCTTTCACTTCTTCAAGTCGTTCAGCGACAACGCAAAGTGTAATCTTAACATAAAAGCTGAAGGGGAGAATGAACATCACAAGATCGAGGCAATTTTCAAGGCCTTTGCAAAAGCAATAAAAAATGCTGTAAATAGAACAGATAACTTTAACTTACCAACAACTAAGGGAAGCTTATGATTGCAATTCTGAAATATAATGCGGGAAATATAATATCGGTGCAGAACGCACTTACCCGGTTGGGTTACAGCAGCATTATTACTGATAACCCTAAGGAATTGCTGAATGCTGATAAAATTATTTTCCCCGGCGTTGGGGAAGCCAGTTCGGCAATGAAATATCTTACCGACAGAGGCCTTGACAAAACAATTACATCATTTAAAAGACCCCTCCTTGGCATTTGTCTTGGTATGCAGCTTATGTGCCGGCATACCGAGGAGGGAGATACAAAATGTATGGGGATCTTTGAATCAGATGTAAAACTGTTCCCCCCGGTAGAAAAGATCCCGCATATGGGTTGGAACAATTTTCTTACTCTGAAAGGTGCTCTATTTAATAATATTTCTTCCGACGCCGATGTTTACTATGTACACAGCTACTATGCTGAAGTCTGTTCAGTTACCTCAGCCACATGCGATTATGTGTTGCCTTTCAGTGCAGCTATGCAGAACAACAACTTTTATGCAACACAGTTTCATCCGGAAAAATCGGCTGAGACCGGAGAACAGATCCTTAAAAACTTCCTGGAAATATGAGAATAATTGTTGCGCTTGATATTATTGGTGGAAAATGTGTCAGACTTACACGTGGTGACTTCAGTACCAAAAAAGTATATAATGAAGATCCGCTTGAAGTGGCAAAAAAGGTTGAAGACAATGGTATCAGTTTTCTGCACCTCGTGGATCTTGATGGGGCAAAGAATAAAAAGATTGAGAATCTTGTTCTCCTCGAAAAAATTGCAGAGAAGACAAAGCTTAAAATTGATTTTGGCGGGGGATTAAGGACTTACGAAGATGTTATCACAGTCCTGAATGCAGGAGCGAGGCAAGTTACACTTGGAAGTATTTCAGCCAATAACCCGGTCCTCTTTCTGGAATGGCTTAAGAAACTCGGACAGGAAAAACTGATTTTAGGGGCCGACTGTATCGACAGAAAAGTCTCAACCGACGGATGGCTTGAAAACTCCGGTAAAGATATCATAAGCTTCATAACTGATTATAAATCAAAAGGTGTGAAATATACAATCTGCACAGATATTAAAAAGGATGGTATGCTTCAGGGACCTTCCACCGACCTTTATAAAGAGATACTGGCAAAAGTTAAAATCAACCTTATCGCAAGTGGCGGAATCACTTCAATCTCAGATATTAAACATCTGAGAGAAGCAGGTTGTGAAGGGGCGATAATAGGCAAAGCCGTTTATGAAGGTAAAATTACTTTGAAAGAACTGGGTAAACTATGTTAAAAAGACGCATTATTCCTTGTCTCGATATTAAAGACGGAAGAACTGTTAAGGGAGTGAATTTTCTTAATCTGAGAGATGCCGGTGATCCGGTAGAGCTTGCAAAAGAGTATGTCAGACAGGGGGCCGATGAACTGGTCTTCCTTGATATTACAGCCACCATAGAGAACAGAAAGGCACTTGCGGGTCTGGTTGAACGAATTGCTGCTGAGATAAATATACCCTTTACAGTAGGGGGAGGCATTGAATCGGTGAAGGATGTTTCAGCACTTATAAATGCCGGTGCCGATAAGATAACTGTAAACTCGTCAGCAGTAAGGAGACCCGAACTTATTTCAGAAATTGCGGCGGAGTTCGGACGACAATGCATTGTTGCAGCAATCGACACAAAACTGATTGATGATGAATGGATTGTATTTGTCGACGGAGGTCGTACTCCTACTGAATTAAGAACGGTAAGCTGGGCACAAAAAGTTGAAGAACTTGGTGCCGGAGAAATTTTACTTACATCAATGAATAATGATGGTATGAAGACCGGGTTTTCACTCGAAATTACGTGTGATGTAAGTAACAGCGTAAACATTCCTGTAATTGCGTCCGGTGGTGCAGGCACCAGGCACCACTTTAAAGAGGTGTTCTGCAATTCGGATTGCAGCGCGGCACTTGCTGCTAGTATCTTTCACTTCGGGGAGATAACCATACCCGATCTGAAAAAATATCTCAGAAATGAAAATATTGCAGTAAGATGACAGACCTGAACTTACCTCACTGCATTACTGCCCCCAACCCCCTAAAGGGGGCTTAAAAAAGACTGAATTTAGCCCCCCTCCAGGGGGGATGGGGGGCGAAAAAGAGTGAAAAATAAGAATCTAAGTATTAAAACAATTACTATGAATATAGATTTCACTAAAGGGAACGGGCTGGTACCAGCAGTAATTCAGGATAATTTCACATTACAGGTTCTGATGGTTGGTTATATGAATGAAGAAGCATTCGGAAAAACAGAAAAAGAAGGTAAAGTCACTTTCTTCAGCAGGAGCAAAAACCGTCTGTGGACTAAAGGAGAAACCTCCGGAAACTATTTATATGTAAAAGATATTCAGGCAGATTGCGATAACGATTCATTGCTCATAAAGGTTAAACCTGCCGGACCGGTATGCCATACAGGCTCCACTGCCTGTTTTGGCGAAGAGACTCCAAAAGGCTTTATCTATCAGCTCGAACAGATTATCAGTCAGCGGATTGAAGACGATGCCAGCGATTCCTATACTAACAAACTTTATAAAAAAGGCATTAATAAAGTAGCTCAGAAAGTAGGTGAAGAGGCTGTGGAATTAATAATTGAAGCCAAGGATGACAATCCTGACCTCTTCAAAAATGAAGCAGCCGATCTGTTATATCACCTGCTGATTTTACTGAAATCAAAAGGCTTTAGTTTACAGACAATTGAAGAAGTATTGAAAGAGCGCCACAACAAATAGATATTGTCATTTGATTTCAATAGTCACCGATCCCTTCGTCAATCCCTGAGAAGAAGCAGTTACAGTAATCTTTCCCGTCGTATTCTTTGCCTGTATAATTGCAACACATTTCCCGTTAAATACATGTCTTTCAGCAACCTGATATGGCTCATGACTGTTTGTATCACCATTATCAACTGCAGCTATTGTACCTGATTCCGATACAGTGAAAGAAATCAGCCTATCGGCATTAGGGCATACAATACCGTCTGTATCAACCACTTTTGCTGTGACATACGACACATCTTCCGGGCTATCTGTCATTACCGGTTTATCAACGCTCAGAATGACAGCAACAGGAGCTCCGGCTGTTTTAAGCTCCTCGGCAGCAACTTCTACTCCTTTATTTCTGCCAACTGCTTTAAGTGATCCCTTCTCAAACGTAACTTCCCATGACCGGGGTGAATCATCGGCGGGTTTTGATTTTACACCCAGCGACTTACCATTTAAAAACAGTTCAACTTCATCACAATTGCTGTAAGTCTCAACTATAGCATTGTCATAGGTTCCTTCATCCACAGGTGACCAGTTCGATACCAATTCTCCAACTCCTGCATTATCACTTTTCCTTGCAATATGTACAACTGGTTTATGAGACCACCAGCTCTGCCGCTGGTAACCCAAAGGTTTCCATTCCCCTGTACGGTCAAAGAGTCCTTTTTCATAAGAAATTGCAGGCCAAAGGGCTTCTCCGAGGTAATCAATTCCAATCCACAGGAACTGTCCGGAGATAAACGGATTATCGCGCAGAATCAGCCATTCTGTTAATCCATGACCGTTTTCAGTGCCAATCTTCTTTAGTTCAGGTTTGGCCTGATGCAGGGCAACAAGCTCACTTTCGCGATAGTTCTGACCCACAATATCCATTTTCTCAACGAAACCGTTTGAGTAAACCTTCGAAACATTGGGACGGAATAATGCCATGGTAACAGGCCGGCCGGGATCAAGCTGATGTATCAGATTCTGCTGGTCCCTGTATTTTTTAAACCCCGTTGAATCATTTAGATTATCACGGATCTCATTTCCAACGCTATACAAAATTATTGAAGGATGGTTACGATCGCGCATAACCATATCGCGGGTATCCCTCTCCCACCAATCAGTAAAAAATTTATTATAACCCTTCTCCCCGTTAGGTTTGGCTGCATTCCAGGTATCAAAAGTTTCATCCATTACCAGAAATCCCATCCGGTCGCACAGATCGTAAAACTCCGGAGCGAAAGGATTATGTCCGGTACGGATTGCATTAACACCAGCCTCCCTGAGAAGACCCAGCCTGCGTTCCCAGACCTGAAGCGGGACAGCAGATCCCATTCCGCCGGCATCATGATGGAGGCATACTCCTTTGATTTTAATATTTTTCCCATTCAGCCAGTAACCTGTTGCTGCTTCAAATCGGCTATCCCTGATTCCAAATGCATTAGTCACCTCATCAATACTGTTTTTACCGGATTTAATTTTTGTAACTGCCTTATAAAGAACTGGTTCATCAATATCCCATAACCGGGGATCAGTAACTTCAAAGGTGTGATCAACCTTAACTGACTCTCCTCCCAATACACTAGCTTTTGACTGAGTCGATTTGACTTCCTTCCCTGATGGATCGAAAATAGTAGTTTCGATAATTATACTATTTAATGATTTAGTTTCATTTACAACATTATTTTCAACCATCACAACAGCCTGTTTTTCAGATACTTGCAATGTGGAAATATAAACACCCCACTTTTCTGAATGAACAGGATCTGTAAACACCAGACGTACATGGCGATAGATCCCTGCTCCGGCATAGTAGCGCGAAGCTGGCTGATCTGAATTATCAGCTCTTACGGAGAGTATATTGAATTCTCCTTTCCCGGATTTCAGATGGTCTGTCAGATCATAACTGAAACTTATGTAACCGTTAGGCCGCTTTCCAAGATGAAATCCGTTTATCCATACATCGCTGTTTGCCATAATTCCATCAAACTCAACAGAGACTTTCTGCTTTGAATCAGCTTCAGTTATTGTAAAACTTTTGCGGTACCAACCTATGCCGGCAGGCAGATACCCTCCGCCCCTGCTCGTCGGATTCGCTTTATCATAAGGTCCTTCAATGCTCCAGTCGTGAGGTACATCCAGTTTCCTCCATTGGGAATCATCAAATGAAGGGTTTTCTGCACCAGCTGCATCTGATTTCAGGAAGCGCCAGTCGTTGTCGAAATTCAGGGTTTTTCTTGATGGAGAATCAGTTTTCTGAGCGTTTATGTTTGTAGCTATATTAATAAGAAGCAGGCACAACAGAAAAGCAAGATTAGTCTTCAATTTTATCATGGTTAATATTTTTAAAAGATACTTTATCCTGTTTAAAAGAAAAATATACCAGAATACTGTTCAATGATTTTATTCGTTTGCCACTGACCCTAAAGCCTGCCTGCCGGTAGGCAGGGG
>JANNKF010000133.1:0-7688 GCA_031396165.1 Bacteroidales bacterium
TTTTTATTAATTATTTTATCACTATCAGTGATAATCTGAAAGATTAATCACTATATTTGTCGGATATTATTAAGACTAATGAATAGATTTGTATACAGAATATCATTTCGCCTTATTAAAAGGTTAATTGGAAAAGACTGAGAATGGTATTTGATATCGGATTAGGGATGACCGTTCTCTCAGTAAAAGAGAACGGTTTTTTTTATATAAATTAAGCAGAGTTTAATTTAAGGAATAAATTATGAGAAAAGAAAGACCCCGACAGCAGGGACTATATCGACAGGAGTTTGAACATGGAAGTTGTGGAATAGGATTTGTAGCCCATCTTAAAGGGAAAAAATCTCATTCCATAATAAGGCAGGGTCTGGAGATTTTAACAAACATGACCCACAGGGGAGCCGAAGGGGCAGATAGTAAAACAGGCGACGGTGCCGGTGTGTTGATTCAGGTACCTCGCGATTTCTACCTCATCCAGGGTTACTCTCTTCCTCCGGAAGGGCAATTTGGAACCGGACTGGTGTTTTTTCCTCAGGATAGTTCGGATGCGTCCAGATGCAGGGATATCTTCCTTAATATAATAAAAGAAGAGGGTGTGGACCTTATCGGATTCCGTGATGTGCCAAGGAATAACACGGTAATTGGCGATATCGCACGGGCAGCAGAACCAGACATCCTTCAGATCCTCCTTGGAGCAGATATTCAGCAGGATGAACTGGAACGCAAACTATATATTATCAGAAAACGGACAGAAAATGCAATCCGGAACTCTGATCTGAAACAGAAAAGTTTCTTTTATATCCCAAGTCTTTCCACAAAGGTACTTATATATAAAGGTATGCTTACTTCGATGCAGCTCGGAGAGTATTATCTCGACCTGAATGATGAGCGGGTGCAGAGTGCGATTGCTCTGGTACATTCGAGATTCAGCACAAATACTTTTCCTAGCTGGGATCTGGCACAGCCTTTCAGAATGCTTGGACATAACGGAGAAATTAATACCATTAAGGGGAACAGGTTCTGGATGGAGGCAAGGGAATCAATTTTGAAATCGGATAAACTTGGCGATCTTTCAAGATTATATCCTATTATTGAACCGGATAAAAGTGATTCAGCATCACTCGACAATGTACTGGAATTTCTTATAATGAGCGGAAAATCAATTCCTTATGCCATGTCAGTTCTTATTCCTGAATCCATAAATGAGAAGAATCCTATATCTCCGGAACTAAAAGCTTTTTATCAATACCATTCAACATTTCTTGAACCATGGGATGGTCCCGCTTCATTGATATTTTCCGACGGACGTTATATTGGGGGTATGCTCGACAGGAACGGACTAAGACCGTCAAGATACGTTATAACAACCAATGATCTTATTGTTCTCGGATCGGAAGCCGGGGTTCAGACATTCCCTCCCGGGGAGGTAAGAGAAAAAGGCAGACTTAAAGCAGGGAAGATGCTTTTGGTAGATACAAAAGCGGGAAAAATCTATTATGATAAAGAGTTAAAGGCTGTACTTGCAGCCGAATACCCATATGGAGAATGGATCCAGCAAAATATGGTCAAACTGGAAAAAATTCAGGTGGGGCATGTTGAGACACCTGAAATGGGTGACCAGTATGATAAATACCTGACTTCGTTTAATTATTCTCTCGAAGATACCGAAAAGATTATCAAGGAGATGGCTGCCACGGGCAAAGAACCTATAGGATCCATGGGCAATGACGCACCAGTTGCCGTTCTCTCCAGAAAACCATACAGGCTATTCAACTATTTTAAACAGTTGTTTGCACAGGTTACAAATCCGCCAATTGATCCGATCAGAGAGGAATTTGTTATGACTCTTACGGGATACCTTGGATCTCTTCAACAAAATCTTCTTGAGACCTCACCCGATCATGTTAAGATGGTGCGGTTCAGGAATCCTGTTATCTCAAATACCTATTTTCAGGTTGTTAAAAACCTGAGATACAAAGGGTTTTCTGCAGCAAACCTGTCTTTGCTATTTGACGCTCACAAAGGAGCTGAAGGTTTGGAAAAGGCGGTTGAACAGTTGTGTTTTGATGCGGAAAAGGCTGTCGATGATGGTAAAAACTACATCATTCTCTCCGACAGAGGTATAACTGAAGCATTGGCACCTGTGCCGAGCCTTATGGCAGTCTCGGCAGTTCATCATTTCCTGGTTAAAAAGCGTAAAAGGATGCAGATCGACCTGGTAGTCGAATCAGCTGAACCACGTGAAGTAATGCACTTTGCCCTCTTGTTCGGATATGGAGCAAGTATTATAAATCCATACATGAGCTTTGCTGTCATTGACAAACTGGTTAAAGAAAAGGAGATACAGTCAGATTACCAGAGAGCTGAAGAAAACTATGTAAATTCCATAAACAAGGGAATTCTGAAGATAATGTCAAAAATGGGGATAAGTACCCTGAGAAGCTACAGATCCTCGCAGATCTTTGAAGCTGTGGGTATACACCCTGATGTTATTAATAAATACTTTGAAGGAACTATCTCAAGGATAGGTGGAATAGGCATGCATGAGATTGCTGAGGAGGTACTGATACCTCACAGAAAGGCATTTAGTAAGGAACAACAACCAGAAAATCTTACCGAAGGTGTTTATCAATACAGGAGACATGGAGAGCATCATGCCTGGAATCCTGAGACTATCTCCCTTTTGCAATGGAGTACAGGTACGTCAGATTACAGTAAGTTCAAGGAGTACAGCAAAAAAGTAGATGAAGATACCGCAAGTCCGGGATTCATCAGAGGCTTACTCCGAATGAAAAAAAATCCCATTCCTATTGATGAAGTTGAACCGGTAGAAATGATAATGAAACGGTTTGTCACAGGAGCAATGTCGTACGGATCGATTAGCCGGGAGGCTCATGAGACACTTGCCATTGCAATGAACAGAATCGGCGGAAGGAGTAATACGGGTGAAGGAGGCGAAGACCCTGTGCGTTTTATCCCATTGGAAAATGGCGATAGTGTAAGAAGTGCCATTAAACAGGTAGCCAGTGGAAGATTTGGTGTTACTACGGAATATCTGGTAAATGCGGATGAATTGCAGATAAAAATAGCCCAGGGTGCAAAACCGGGTGAAGGAGGTCAGCTTCCCGGACAAAAGGTCGATAAAATAATTGCTAAGACAAGATATTCAATACCGGGGATCACTTTGATATCTCCTCCACCTCATCATGACATATACTCTATTGAAGATCTTTCGCAACTCATCTTCGATCTTAAAAATGTTAATCCAAGGGCTAAAATCAGTGTAAAACTGGTATCCGAAAGCGGCGTTGGAACAATTGCTGCAGGAGTAACCAAGGCAGGAGCTGATCTGATCACAATAAGTGGTTTTGAAGGAGGAACAGGTGCAAGTCCGTCTTCTTCAATCAAACATGCCGGTCTGCCACTTGAACTTGGTCTGGCTGAAACACAACAAACCCTTGTGATGAATAATCTAAGGAGAAGAGTGACCTTGCAGGCCGATGGTCAGTTAAAAAGCGGTAGAGACATTATTATTGCGGCACTTCTGGGAGCGGAGGAATTTGGCTTTGCTACATCCGCTCTTGTTGTCTTGGGTTGTGTTATGATGAGAAAATGTCACCTTAATACATGTCCGGTAGGAGTAACTACCCAGAATCCAGAACTGAGAAAGAGATTCAGGGGAAAGGCTGATAACGTTGTTACATTCTTCAGATTTCTTGCAGAAGAGGTAAGGGAAAACCTTGCTGAACTCGGTTTCAGAAAAATGGATGAGATAGTAGGACGATTCGACCTTCTCGAAAGAAATCCGGAAGTTGATCACTGGAAAATCAAGAACCTGGATCTGAACGGGTTACTTAATATGCCAGGTGAATCTCTCGTAAATGCGATGCATTGTTGTGATGTTCAGGATCACAAATTAGCTCATATACTTGATATCGGCTTAATTGAGGAAGCTGAAAGGGCTGTTTCATTTAAGGAACCTGTTTTAATTCACAGGTCAATTCATAATACTGATCGTACAATAGGTACAATGCTCTCAGGAAAAATCGCAACTCTCTATGGGTCTGAAGGTTTACCTGATGGGACAATAAAGTGCAGATTCAATGGTTCGGCGGGTCAGAGCTTTGGAGCCTTCCTGTCGCCCGGGATAGAATTGTATCTGGAGGGTGATGCAAACGATTACCTGGGGAAAGGACTTTCCGGAGGCAGGATTATTGTGGTACCTCCTGCTGGTTCCAACTTCGAACCAGATAAGAATATAATAATCGGAAATACAGTTCTTTACGGAGCAACAAGAGGTGAAATTTATATCTCGGGTGTTGCCGGAGAAAGGTTTGGAGTCAGAAACAGCGGCGCAATTGCAGTTGTAGAAGGGGTCGGAAACCATTGTTGCGAGTATATGACAGGTGGCAGGGTGGTTGTGCTTGGAACCACAGGAAGTAACTTTGCAGCAGGTATGAGCGGTGGTATTGCCTATGTTTTCAACGAGAATGGCGATTTTGACTACTACTGCAATATGGGTATGGTTGAATTGTCTCTGGTTGAAGATTATTCTGAGGTTAATGAACTTACCGAAATAATTAAACGTCATTATAACTATACAAAAAGTAAAAAGGCGAAAATGATCCTTGATGATCCATGGAAGTATATGCCAATGTTCATTAAGGTTATACCATATGATTATAAGAAAGTACTCCAGGAACAGAAACTTGATGAGATCAGAAAGAAAATTGCTGATGTGGAGCTTGACCTGGAGATTAGTGCAGGGTAAGGAAACAGTTGAATAGTAACGATTTATATAGATATAGCATGACTGACGCAAGCGGGTTTTTAAAGATAAAAAGGAAGGAAGCAGGTAACAGACCGCTTAATGAGAGGGTTGGTGACCACAGTGAAGTTGAACAGGTACTGAATAGCGAGGACAGGATGCTTCAGGCAGCACGTTGTATGGATTGTGGCATTCCCTTCTGCCATTGGGGCTGTCCGGTAGATAATCTCATCCCGGAATGGAATGATCTTCTCTCTAAAGGTGATTGGAAGGGAGCATATGCCAGACTTACAGTAACAAACAATTTCCCGGAATTTACCGGAAGGATTTGTCCGGCACCATGTGAGCATTCCTGTGTACTTAACATAAATGAGGAACCGGTTACAATCCGTGAAAACGAGGTGGCAATTATTGAGAAGGCTTTTTCAGAAGGTTATGTAAAAGCTGAACCCCCAAAAACGAGGACCGGAAAGAGTGTTGCTGTAATTGGCAGCGGCCCTGCAGGTATGGCAGCCGCCGATCAGTTAAATAAAAACGGACATACAGTAACTCTTTTTGAAAAAGATGAGAAAGCCGGTGGATTACTCAGATTTGGGATACCCGATTTTAAATTAAGTAAAGCTGTTGTCGACAGACGTCTTAATCTGATGATCGCAGAGGGATTAATAATCAAAACAGGAGTGACTATTGGTAAAGATATCTCAGGTAAAGAACTGCTGGAACAGTTTGATGCAATCTGTATTACTATTGGGTCATCGCAGCCACGAGACTTAATAGTCCCGGGAAGAGAGCATTCCGGTGTACATTTTGCGATGGATTTCCTTACCCTTCAAAATCGTGTCAACTCCGGAGAGATTAGTGCCACAGACAACAAAATTAATGCTGAGGGCAAGAAAGTTCTGGTTATCGGAGGTGGCGATACCGGCTCTGATTGTGTTGGTACCGCTATTCGCCAGAAAGCAGTAAGTGTGACTCAGATAGAGATTCTTCAAAAACCACCGTTAACCAGAAAAGAAGATAATCCATGGCCCTATTGGGGGAAAATTCTTAAAACAAGCACTTCCCACGAAGAAGGTTGCGAAAGACTATGGAATTTGTCAACTTTAAGATTTGTGGGAGATGGCAAGATTACAAAAGGTGCGGAAGTTGAGGAGGTAATATGGGAATCCTCAAATGGAAAATTCACATTTAAACAGGTACAGGGAACCCGAAGGATCATTGAAGCCGATCTGGTACTTCTGGCTATGGGTTTCATACACCCTGCAATCGATGGATTAGTATCAGAACTGGAATTGGAACTTGATCAGCGTAATAATATTAAAGTTGATGGTAAAAATTCAACCAGCAGGCATAAAGTATTTGCTGCAGGCGATTCGGTAATGGGAGCAACTCTTATTGTAAATGCAATTGCATCAGGTAGAAAGGTTGCGAAAGCAATAGATAATTTTCTTAAGAACTCATAATATTTATTTCCAACTGATGGCGAAGATCTTCGCAGATTACATAATCCATATCTGCGTTAATCAGCGATATCAGCGGGGAAAACTTTACATAGTACAACACTAAAGACGGTCCCCTCAGAGGCATTGCTGATAAAACTCACCTTCCCCAGAAGGTAGTTTTCAGTAAGCAGCTTAATACTATATGTGCCTATCCCTCTACCCTGACCTTTTGTACTGAAGGATCTCTGAAACAATTGCATCTGAACTTCTTCAGGTATTACCGTATCGTTTTTCACCTTGAAATGGATCATATTGTCCTGACTTTCAGCCCCTATAATAACAGTTCCTCCATTGGGAGTAGCCTCCAGAGCATTCTTAAGTAGATTAATCAGGACTCGCTGAAAGAGCATCCTGTCAGTTTCAAAATAATAATCAGAACAATTTTCTGTTATCATCACGTTTTTAGTGCTTCCGACTTCATGGGATTTGATTCTGCCAATTGCCGCCTCAATTATCTCTAAAGAATTTACAGGTTCTAATTTAACCCTCAGATCACCTGACTCTGCAGCACGAATTTGTCTGTGTAGAATTATCTCCTCGAGCAGTTCCCGACTTGCTTCCTCTGACAGTTTTATCAGTTCGCGAGCTTCATCCTCATCTGCTCCGTTTTTTAAAATAGAAAGCAGGCCATTAAGTCCGCCTACGCTGTTGAGTAAATCGTGAAAGAATATTCTTTCAAGAGCAAAACGTCTTTTTTCGTCGCTTATATCCTGAAATATCATAACATAGAATCGATGATCTGCCAATGTTATCGGGGTTGAGCTGACATTCAGATCAAGACTCTTCAACTTTCCATTTGCAATAGTCGTAATTCGTGTCTCTTTGATCGATTTAATGCCTGATTTCTGGCTATCCAGAATAACATTTATTGCTCCGCAATAGGCACATGATTTAGAAGTTCCGCAACCACCAGTTTCATTCGATGCATGCAAGCAAGTAACAACTTCACCAGGCCTTTTGCCCAATATACTTTCAAGCGAATCAATATTAAGCATTGAAAGAAAATCATTATTTGCAAAAACAATTTGTCGGTTATCGTCAATCACAGCAGCAATACCTGTCAATGATCCAAATATTTCGTTAAAGAATGTCTGTGATTTAATAGCCTCAAATTCTCTTTGTATATCCTTAGTTGTAGATCTTTCCGCTGAAGCAAAAAATGTCTTTTCTTCCATATTTTATACTGTTAAAAACAAGTCTAAGTCAGGTAAAGATAATACTCAAATCGTTTTCATGGTGTTCTGCCATATCATTTTATCGATAAAAACAGTTCTTTTAAAGATATATGTGATTAACAGGCAAATCGTTTTTGTGAATCCTTGTTTCAGATGTTCTATTCTATCCGGAGAGCTTTTGAAGGATTATAGTTTGCAGCCTTAATAGTCTGATAACTGATTGATAACCATCCTACTATCAGCACA
>JANNKF010000214.1:0-18728 GCA_031396165.1 Bacteroidales bacterium
CGGGTTAGGAATAGGGGAAGTTTTTCCCGTTACTTAAAGGTTAAAGATTGCAAAAAATCAGTTCATTTACAATTCTTCAAATCAGAATCCATATTTTTGTTGTAGTGAATGGTTGCGATACCCTCCACTATATAAAGGTTCAGATTTCGAAAAATGAATTGACAGATAACAATTATATATATGATAAAAATCCGATTGGTTTTATTAGCACTTATTCTGATTTGTCCTGACACTTTTTGTCAGCCGGAAAAATCAGCTACAGTTATTTCTGTTGATCTGGAAAAAGAAATTGGGAAATTTAATCCTGCATGGGCATGGTTTGGTTACGATGAACCGAATTATACTTACATGAAAGACGGGAAGAAACTCCTTTCTGAACTTTCGGCTCTGAGCAAGGTTCCGGTTTATGTTCGTGCTCATAATCTATTGACATCGGGTGATGGGACTCCTGCATTGAAATGGGGTTCTTCAAACGTTTATACTGAAGATGCTAACGGAAATCCTGTCTACAACTGGACTATAATCGACAGAATATTTGATACATACATCGAAAGGGGTATGAAACCTCTTGCGCAGATGGGATTCATGCCTGAAGCATTATCATCAAAACCGGTACCCTACAAACATAACTGGAAACCGGGTGATTCGTACGATGACATTTATACGGGGTGGAGATACCTACCGAAAGATTACAAAAAATGGGAAGAATTAATATATCAGTGGGTTAAACACTCGGTTGAACGCTATGGAAGAGTAGAAGTTGAATCGTGGTTATGGGAGTTATGGAATGAACCTGATAGCAAGTATTGGGGAGGAACAGTTGATGAGTACTGCAAACTTTACGATTATTCCGCGAGTGGCGTAAGAAGAGCTTTGCCAACAGCAAAGGTAGGCGGTCCTCATATAACAGGGCCTGCCGGTAACAATGCCTCTTTGTTCCTTACAAAATTCCTTGACCATTGTGATACAGGTATAAACTATGCCACAGGGAATATTGGCACTCCTCTCGATTTTATTGCATTTCATGCTAAAGGGTCGCCCCGTTTTGTTAATGAAATGGTACGAATGAATATGGGAACCCAGCTTCGTCAGGTAGCCAGAGGCTTTGAGATTGTGTCCTTAAATCAGAAATACAAAAATCTCCCGATAATAATCGGTGAATGTGATCCGGAAGGTTGTGCTGCATGCGGCATGACAGTTTATCCGCAGAATGGTTACAGAAACGGTACAATGTATTCAGGTTATACCGCTTCATCATTTGCAAAGATCTACGACATAGCGCTTCATTATAAAGTAAACCTTCTAGGTATTGTCTCCTGGGCATTCGAATTTGAAAACCAGCCATGGTTTCATGGTTTTCGCGATCTGGCCACAAATGGTGTGGATAAGCCGGTTCTGAATGTCTTCAGAATGTTTGGAAAAATGGGAGGAACAAGGGTTGAAGCCCAATCAACGAGTGGATTTACCTGGGAAAGTGTAATAGATTCAGGTGTCAGAGGAAGTAAACAGGATATAAATGCAATTGCTTCAAAGGGCAATAATCAGGCAACTGTAATGGTATGGAATTACCATGATGATGATATCAAGTCGCCTGATGCCGCAATTGAGATGGTGTTAAGCGGAATTCCTGCAAAGAAAGTGAGGGTGACTCAATATTCAATTGACAGGGATCATAGTAATTCATATGAAGTATGGAAGAAAATGGGATCTCCGCAGGATCCGACTACTGTTCAATACGCCGAACTTGAAAAGGCAGGGCAACTTCAGATGAATGGTACACCGGTCAGATCAAAAGTCTTAAATGGTAAACTATCTTTTGAAACAAATCTGCAACGCCAGGGGGTAACCTTATTCGTTATCACGTACCGGTAGAGACAGCATGCATGCTGTCTTTACCTTTTATTGTGACCAGGCATTTGGCTCCCGGTCCCAGCGATGTTTTTCGAGTTTCTTCATCAGGTTGCTATCTAATATTCCGGCATCACTAGTCTTTATATTCATCTGAGCATGAGCAGGTTTCCGCATTCCGGGGATCACTGTACTTACTGTTGGTTCACCAAGAATAAACCTCAATGCCATCTCTGACATACTCATACCCTCAGGCAGCAGAGGTTTCAGAGCATCAGCATGTTCAATACTCGGTATAAGGTTTTCGGGAACAAAGTATGTGTTTCTCCAGTCATCTTTTGGCCATTTGCTTTCTTTTGTAAGTGTACCGGTTAATGTGCCTTCATCGAAAGGGACCCTGGCAATGATGCCTACATTCATTTCCCGGCAGGCCGGGAAAAGTTCATCCTTTGGGTTTTGGTCAAAAATGTTGTAAATTACCTGTACCGTATCTATAAATCCGCTTTCCACAGCTTTGATACCATTCCATGGTTCCCACCTGTTAATGCTGATTCCGATTGCATTGAATAATCCCTGATCCTTTAGGTCGAGCATCTTCCTCATGCCTCTCTCATCTTCCAGCCAGCTGTCCTCCCATGTATGGAACTGCATCAGATCAAATGAAGCAAGACCTGCATTTTTAAGACTTTTTTCCACATATTCCTGAATGTGATCAGGAGGGAAACAGTCGTCGAGTGAATATTCTCTTCTGCCTGGCCATTTAAAGTTTTTGGGTGGAATTTTAGTGGCTGTATATAGCTTTTTTCCTTTGTTAGCTCTTACAAGATTCCCGAGCAGGCCCTCGCTTTTTCCTGCCCCGTATCCCCAGGCTGTATCAAAGAAATTACAGCCCATATCGACTGACAACTGAAGGGATTTTGCAGATTCTTCATCATCCGAACCGCTCCATCCTGCCATTCCCCACATACCGTAACCAATCTCGCTGATATTCCAGTTTGTCCTGCCAAGTTTCCTGTATTTCATAATAACTATGGATTAAAGTTGGAGTACAAAGGTAAAAGCCCTCCTACGCTATACTTCGTCAAGCTCAGTATTTGCTTCGGTGGGCGCCTGCCTACCGGCAGGCAGGAATGTGGAGAATAGGAGAATCGAACTCCTGACCTTTTGACTGCCAGTCAAACGCTCTAGCCAACTGAGCTAATCCCCCTTCTGGTCTTCGCAAATGTATAAAAAAAAATTAAGTTTTGGCAGAAAGACACTATTTTGTAATTTTGCGCGTCAATACAAAGAATACCAGATTAAAAAATGTTCGATAACCTGAGAGATGTACTTGATTTTGATGATCTGCTTTTTGAAAAGCGGAACAGGGATTATGGTGCATATAAGCTCAGAAAAGGGTATAACTCAGCAGTTACTATAGGTATTATCGGTGCAGCTTTAATAGTTTGTTCATTGGTTCTTCTGCCCTTTTTAATCAAACGCGATTCAGATCACATTCTTACAGGAGGAGTGAGCTATTTGCAGGTAAACATGGAAGTCTTTGAACCTCCTGAGGATCAGCCCATCGTTCCTCCGGCTCCGCCTCCTCCCGAAGCTTCTCCTGTGCAGGAGGCTGTTAAGTATACACCTCCTGTGGTTGTTGACAGTGTACCTCCTCTTGAAGCCACATTATCAACAACTGATCAGGTGTTGTCCCAGGGTTTCAGCGATCAGATTGAGGTTGCCGGAACAGGTGCAGGTGAAGAACTTATTGACGGCGATGGGGGTGTATCAAGCGAAGAACCATTCGTTTTTGTTGAAGTAATGCCATCATTTAAAGGTGGTGATATTAATAAATTCAGGGACTGGGTTCAAAAAAGGACCAGCTATCCGCAGGAAGCGATTGATAAAAGACTCCAGGGGAAAGTCTTTCTGACTTTTATTGTTGAACCCGACGGTGCCGTCAGTTCAGTTACTGTTGTCAAAGGAGTAGATCCGATAATCGACCTGGAGGCAGTTAAAGCAATAGAGGCGTCGCCAAAATGGAGTCCGGGTTTGCAAAGGGGGCAACCTGTAAGAGTAAGATACTCAATGTGGCTTAATTTTTTAATTTGAATCCCCCGGGACAATTTATCTCCTGCCTGCGGTAAATTTGTTTTTTCCATGTTTTTCTTACCTTTATCAGTATATTTTAAAAACACTTTTTTATGAAAAGAATTTTACCATTTGTATTTGTTATGACAATCATCCTTTCGGGTTGCGGTTCTTCAAAAAAGCAACTGCAGAAAGGAAATTATGATGCAGCCATTGATAAAGCTGTCAGGGAATTGCGGAGAGATCGGGATGATGAAAAACAGATTGCCATACTAACTCAGTCATACAAAATAGCAAATGAACTTGATAATGAAAGGGTAAGGTTCCTGAAAATGGAAGGTCGTCCGGATAACTGGGACGAGATCTACCTGGTTTATAAAGCGTTGAACGACAGGCAATCGCTTGTAAGAACAGTTTCTCCTCTGATAAGTAATGGCCGGTCGGTGGATTTTCAATATGTCGATTATTTACCTGAAATGGTAAATGCAAAACGCAAAGCAGCTGATTTCTATTTTGCGCATGGGACCGAGCTGATGAAGACAAAAATCAAGGAAAACTATCGTCAGGCATTTGCAGAATTTGTAAGAGCAAAGAATTATGTTGGCGACTATGAAGGGATAGACAATAAAATACAGGAAGCTAAAATACTGGGAATGAGCAGAGTATTTGTTTCGGTTCAGAACAGCTCGATTATAAAGTTTCCAAAAGAATTTGAGCAGGATCTGCTGGCTCTGGATCTCCCGGGCCTTAATTCAGAATGGGTTGAATACCACACACAGAACCTTAATAACAATACTCAGTATGATTATTTTGTAAATGTAAATGTTAAGAACATTGCTGTTAGCCCGGATCAGAGTGCACAGAAGGATACAGTGGTAAAACGCGATGTAGAGGATGGGTTTACTTACGTTCTTGATAAGAAAGGCAATGTAATGAGAGATACCCTTGGGAATGATATTAAACAAAAAAAATACAAAACCCTGCAGTGCGCACTTGTCGAAACCATGCAATCAAAAGCCTGCCGTATCGATGGTGATGTGGAGGTAATTCAGATGAATCCGAATAAGGTACTGAAAAAAGACCCGGTAGGGGCGCAGTCAACTTTTGAAAATATTTCCTCACGTGCACTTGGAGATATACAGGCACTTACTCCAAAACAGCTTGAAAGAACAAAGACATCGGTTGTACCATTTCCGTCTGATCTCGAGATGGTTATGAGATGTTCGGAATCCTTGAAAATGGCTATAAGGGGAGCAATACAGAATAACAGGAGATTTATTTTTTAAAAGACGGAAGACGGAAGTAGTAAGAACTATTGCTTCGGTCTTCGGACTTCAGTCTTCAGACCTTTAAATTAAGGTCCCAAAGTATATATATGTGAAAATTAATGATAGAAACCAATAAGCCCCTTGAGAGGGCAATCCTGATCGGAATTATAAAGTCGGGTCAGGATGAACGTGAAGTTGAAGAATATTTAGCGGAGTTGTCATTTCTGGCAGAAACAGCAGGAGCGGACCCTGTTAAAAGATTCACACAAAAGCTCGATACTCCTAATCCACGGACATTTGTCGGTTCAGGAAAGATTGATGAGATCGCTTCATTTATTACTGAGAATAATATTGATATTGCCATTTTTGACGATGAACTCACGCCCAGTCAGATAAGGAATATTGAAAAAGTCCTGGGATGCCGTATTCTCGATCGTACAAACCTGATCCTCGATATATTTGCCCACAGAGCACGCACATCACATGCACGTACCCAGGTAGAACTGGCACAATATCAATATTTGCTACCAAGGCTCACAGGTTTATGGACCCACCTCGAAAGACAGCGTGGAGGTATTGGATTAAGAGGGCCTGGCGAGACTGAAATTGAAACAGACAGACGAATTATCAGAGATAGAATTTCGTTCCTGAAAGAGCAGCTGAAAAAAATCGACACACAGATGTCTACGCAGCGAAAGAACCGCGGAAACATGATTCGTGTGGCTCTTGTGGGGTATACAAATGTAGGGAAATCAACTATAATGAATATGCTCAGCAAGTCCGACGTTTTTGCTGAGAACAAGCTGTTCGCAACACTCGACACAACCGTAAGAAAGGTTGTAATCGGAAACCTTCCTTTCCTGCTTTCCGATACAGTTGGTTTTATCCGTAAACTGCCTCACGATCTTGTTGAATCTTTCAAATCAACTCTTGATGAGGTGAGAGAATCTGACCTTCTGGTGCATATTGTTGATATTTCTCATCCCGGATTTGAAGAGCAGATATTGGTTGTGGATGAAACGCTTAAGGAATTGGGGACATCTGAAAAACCAAAAATTGTCATATTCAACAAAATTGATGCATTCACCTATTCTGTTAAGGATGAAGATGATCTGACCCCGATATTGAGGGAGAATATATCCCTCGATGATCTCAGGAAAACCTGGATGGCATCAGATGAACAGCATAAGACAGTCTTCATCTCGGCAATAACAAAGGAAAATATTGAAGAGCTTCGGAACTTGTTATACGAGGAAGTAAAAAAGATACATGTAAAGAGGTATCCCAATAATGAATTCCTGTATCAGGGGCCCTCTGTCCCGTAATAGCGGGATTCACATTCAGGAATTTTCAGGCCCCCTTTAGGGGGTTGGGGGGCAATTGGGGGAAGGGTAAGTCTCTCTAGTATAATTTGTTAGCCGAAATATACTCCGCAATCTGAACCGCATTTGTTGCAGCACCTTTTCTGATATTGTCAGAAACAATCCAGAGGTTCAGGCATTTCTCCCGCGAAAGATCTCTTCTTATCCTTCCTACAAAAACCTCATCTCTGTTATGTGCCATCAGGGGCATTGGATATTTGTTCTCAGCAGGACTATCATATACTACAACCCCGGGGAACTGGCTTAGGAGCAGCCTTACATCGTCAATATTAAAGTCTTTTTCAAACTCAATATTTACAGCTTCAGAATGACCACCTACAACAGGTATTCTGACTACTGTTGCAGTTACCTGTATTGTCTGATCTTCAAGGATCTTACGTGTTTCATCAAGCAGCTTTTGTTCCTCAGTCGTGTATCCGTCGGGCTGAAATGACCCTCCGTGCGGAAAGCAGTTTTTATCTATGGGATGAGGATACGCCATTTCACCTTTTATACCCATCCGTTCATTTTCCATCTGGGCCACTGCCTTAACGCCTGTTCCGGTAACTGATTGATATGTAGCAACAACAAGCCTCTTGATTTTATATTTTCTGTGAAGGGGAGCAAGTGCCATAACCATTTGTATCGTTGAGCAGTTTGGATTGGCAATGATCCTGTCGCCTTTTTTAATAACATGACTGTTTATTTCCGGCACGATCAATGGTATATTCTTATCCATCCTCCAGTAAGATGAGTTGTCGATAACAACTGTACCATTTTTTGCAAATACCGGGGCCCACTCTTTGGATGTTGAAGCCCCTGCCGAAAAAATAGCAAAGTCAGGTTTGGCTTCTGCAGCCTCCATTACACTAACCACCTTTACAGCCTTCCCCTTAAAGATAATTTCTTTACCTACCGACCGCTCTGAAGCGGCTGGAAGTAATTGCGAAACCGGAAAATTTCTTTCCTCGAGTACTTTCATCATTGTGCGGCCAACCATTCCGGTAGCTCCTACAACAGCTGTTTTCATAATTAATTGTTTGGAATAATGTTTTGTATTGTATAAATTTACTTGTAATATAAACGGTCAAAATTAGCTTTTTTTTTCAATTCGTCGCGCTGCATGAAAAAAGTTATTTTGCTGGCTCTGTTTATGCCATTTGCGGCATACGGTCAGGTTATGGATATTTTTGAAGCCGGAATCCTCAATAACTGGCATCAAAGTATTGATGGTCGCTGGAAAGCGGATACCTCTGGTGCTATTTCAGGGAGGTTCTCTCTTCATCACACTTTTGATAATACAGATGCTGCCACTGATAAAATAGGGTTGCAGGTTAGAAACCTCCATGTGTCAGAAGGAGTGACAAGATGGACATTCCTTGTAAAACATGGCTATGATCCTTCTTCTTCAAATAACTGGGCAGTGTTCCTGATGTCCGACAGAGATGCGGGAAACATTTCACTAGATGGCATGACAAACGGATTCGCGCTAGGAGTAAACCTTTCAGGTTATGATGATACTCTCAGGTTAACAAAAGTGAAGGGTTCCTTACTAACAACCGTAGTAAACTGCCACATAAACTGGCAGGCAACTTTCGGTGCAGCAGAATGTGCAAAAATTGTTGTTGAGAGATCACCTCAAGGAGCGTGGTTAGTCTCAGTTAACAGGATGGACGGCACATTGTTGAAACAGGCTTATGGTACTGATAATGAAGTTTTTTCCCCGGTATGGTTTGTGGTATGGTATAAATATTCATCAACACGCGACAGGCTGCTGTGGATTGATGATATAAACATTGAAGGAGTGTTCTATGAAGATGCGGAAGCACCATATATTATTAAGTGCGGAGTATCGGGAAAGAGATCAGTTGTAATAAACTTCAGCGAGGAGCCTGTTGCAGAATTTCTGGTGCCAGGGAACTTTGCCCTGAATTCAATTGAAAATAAGGCTGTCGGCGTTGTCCGGAAGAGTCCTCTTGAATATGATATTGAATTTGACAAAACACTGGTAAACAGATCGTTAAATAATTTAATAATCAATATGATATGCGATAAGGCAGGTAACTGTTCACCGGAATTAAGTATTCCATTTACACCGGTTTGGGCTGAAACAGGGGATGTAATAATATCTGAGATAATGGCCGATCCTTTACCAGAGATCTCCCTTCCGGGAAAAGAATATCTTGAGCTAACCAACAGAACGGATGATACTTTAAATCTCGAAAACTGGAATCTATTTTCCGGTGAACAGGGCTATCTATTACCTCAATCATTTTTAAATCCACATGAGATATTGATTATTTGTCAGTCGGCTGACGTTCCGTTATTTTCGAAATTTGGCAGGGTGGCAGGTTTAAAACAATTCCCTCTCCTGAATGACGGAGGCAAACTTTTATATCTTGCGGATAGTACCGGAACCGTTATTCATGGAGTGGAGTACTCTTCCGAATGGTATGGTGATGAGCTCAAAGCGGAGGGTGGTTGGTCGCTGGAGATGGAAGATTCTGAATGCCCGTTCTATGCAAGAGGAAACTGGTCTGCCTCAGTATCACGTAAGGGAGGGACTCCCGGTACGGTAAATTCAATATCAGGAACTAATCCTGACAGATCATTTTATGGACTTCTGAATGTCTTTCCTGAAGATAGTGCCAACATAATGATCACTTTTTCAGAACCTGTTTTTGAGTTGGATAATAAATTTGAGAACATTAAAATCGGAGGGACAGAAGTTTCATCCATTTACAATATTGATCCGCTTTTTCGCAGTTTTATTGTAAGGCCATCAACACCATTGATTGCCCGGGAGATATATAGCCTGGAAATTTCGCCGGGGATGACTGATTTTGCAGGGAATACACCTGAAAAGAGAAGCTTTAGTTTCGGACTTGATGAACCCGCAGGCCCGGGGGACATACTTTTTAATGAGATTCTTTTTAATCCCTTCGCAGGTGATCCCGATTATATTGAGTTTTTCAATGCTTCAGATAAGATCCTCAATACTGAAAGGCTACAGGTTGTATCGCTCAATGATGAGACAGGTGATACATCACAACTCTATCCTTTGTCTGTCGAAGCCAGTTGTTTTTTACCTGGTTCATATTATGTTATCACATCAGTTAAACAAAGTGTGGCTGACAGATATCCTGCATCAGACCCTGAATCTGTTTTCGAAATTTCAGCGTTGCCATCAATGAATGATGATGAAGGACATCTTATTCTTTATAACAGAGAGCTGGACAAGATAGATGAAGTCATTTACAATGAAAAGATGCACTATTCACTTCTTTCTGATTATGAGGGAATTGCACTGGAAAAAACTTCTCACGGTTTAATTTCTTTAGAATCTGTTAACTGGCATTCAGCTGCAGAAAGCGCCGGATGGGGTACTCCCGGAGCTGCTAATTCATCATTTATTGAACAAACGGTACTTTCTGACAGGGTAACACTCTCATCATCAAAAATATCACCGGATGGTGATGGATTTGAAGACATTCTTACAATATCTTTTAGTCTGGCAGGAAATGGTAGTGTTATTTCATTAACAGTGTTTGACGAAACAGGGAATTACATTAAAAAGATTGCTTCAAACCTGCTTGCTGCTCCTGATGCATCACTTTTATGGGACGGAACAGCTGATGACGGTTCTCCGGTGAGAAGAGGCATCTATATAATCTACATTACATTATATAACGATACCGGCAAAACTGAAAAATGGAAGAAGGTTTGTAGTGTTATAAGATAAAAACTAAATTTTTTTACCACAAAGGGCACAAGCGTGTAATTCTTTGACCCTTTGTGCCCTTAGTGGTTAAATTTTTTATTAAAGTGAAGTGATCATCTCCGTCATAATTGTTGTCATCCTCTCCTCGGTTTTGGCAGCCTCCTGAAGGACTGACTCATGAGTTGTATACTCTATCTTGCCTTCGAGACCAAGGTCAGTAATGATACTTACAGCGAAACATGGCACTCCCATATGCCTGGCAACGATAACTTCAGGTGTTGTTGACATTCCCACTGCATCTGCACCAATAGTCCTGAAGTATTTATACTCCGCAGGTGTTTCAAATGTAGGACCGCTTGTGGAAAGATACACTCCTTTATGTATTCTGATTTTATGATCCTCAGCAATGAGTAAGGCCTTTTTAATAAGATACTTGTCATATGCTTCTCCCATATCAGGAAATCTCGGTCCTATCCGGTCATCATTCGGTCCAAGCAACGGATTAGGCAACAAACTAATATGATCAGAAATCACCATTATATCACCGATCTGAAAATCAGGATTAACTCCTCCTGCGGCATTTGAAAGAAAAAGGTATTTGATTCCGAGGTATTTCATAACCCTCACTGGCAATGCAACCTGTTCCGGACCATATCCCTCATAATAATGAAATCTGCCTTTCATGGCAACTATTTTCTTTCTCCCTAATTCACCAAAGATGAATTTTCCATCATGACCCTCAACAGTTGAAACCGGGAAATTTGGTATATCCTTATAATCGATCTCAATACGATTCGTAATTTTAGTTGTTAGTCCTCCAAGACCAGTGCCGAGAATTATACCAACATCCGGATTATTAATCCCTCTTGCTTTCAGAAACTCTGTTGTTTCGTTTATTATTTCTAACATAATCAACTATCAGATTATCAAATTCATCCTTATCGTCATTCAGAAATTTTATACCGATCGGGATATAAAAAAAAGCCGATTTCAACGCTTCTGCAATATTAATAAATTCCCGTAACCTGACAGCATCTTTTTCAGTCGTAATAAGGTATCTGTAAGGTGATTTGAGATTTCGGAATGAAGAGTCAATTGTAAGAATATCATTTTCTTTAAAACTGTAATGATCGGGAAATGAGAGGTGTATTATCTCTTTGAAGCTTTTCTGAAGATAATCTATCAAAGGCTGCGGATTGGCAATTCCGGTTACCAGAACAATTCCGCACTCTTCTGTCCCTGACAGGTCAGGTATATTACCGGAAGGTGATATGTTATCAAATACAGGAAGCGGATCTTTATATACCATCGAGGTAAAATAGAGATTCTGATATGGAGCCTTATCAACTTCCTTGACCAGAATACGACGCTGAATTGGTGAAATGTTTTCAGGCACTTTTGAGATAATAATAATGTCAGCCCTCCTCATATTTACGGCACTCTCTCTCAGACTCCCGTATGGCATCATATGGTCTCTCACTATCAGTCTTTCAAAATCGGAAAGAAGTATTGAAAACCCGGGAGTTATTCTGCGGTGCTGAAAGGCATCATCGAGGATTATAACCTCAGTATCAGGCGCTTCATCCAGGATCATGTTAACCCCATGAACCCTGTTCCGATCCACAGCTACCATAACATCGGGGAATTTTCTCAATATCTGCAGCGGTTCGTCACCAATCTCCCTGACCTGAGAATCAATCGAAGCGATTCTGAAGCCATGACTTTTTCTTTTATATCCCCTGCTCAGAGTTGCCACTTTAAAATTCTTTCTCAATAAATCTGTTATGTATTCAGTGTGTGGAGTTTTTCCTGTGCCTCCGACTGTGATATTTCCAACACAGATAATAGGAAGGTGGAACTCTTCTGACATCAGAATATTGTAGTTATACAAGAAATTTTTGATGCCGGTTATTAATCCGTAGAGTAACGAAACCGGGTAAAGGAGTATATTTTTGTTGTTAATCATATTTTTTAATTAGTGCCTAAAGTGCCTAAAGTGCCTAAAGTACTTAGAGTGCCTAAAGTGACTAAAGTACTTAGAGTACTTAAAGTATTTAGAGTACTTAGAGTTAAGGTAAATTATCTGATTGATTTTATTCAACTTTAGTTCACTCTAAACTCTAGTTCACTCAAAACTGCTTATACATTACTCAAATTACTTGATTTCGATGAAGTAGGGTAGTCTTGCCTGAATTCCGGATAAGTCCCTTATTTCCTGTATCATATTGTAATATTTTACAGATTCACCAAGTTCCTTCTTTAAAAAATTCATTTTTACTTCACCGCTAAGCTGAGATATCAATTTCATGTACGGATCTTCTATTACCGGTAGTTCTCTTAACAACCATGTATCAATGCCTGCTAACTCTGCAGCTCCCTTAATAGCATCTTCCAGTCCTCCTATTTCATCCACCAGCCCTATATTGATAGCGCTTGTACCGCTCCAGACCCGTCCCTGACCAATACTGTCGACAGATTGGTCCGACATCTCCCTGCCAGTGGCGACTTTACTCACAAATTCGTTATAAAAATTCTCGATTGATCTTTGCATTACTTCCTGTTCATAGCTTTTCATCGGACGGTATACTGACGGAAACTCCGAATTTTCATTTGTATTCACAAATTCAGTGGATAAGCCGAGTTTCTGCTCCAGAAGCTTCCCGGCATTTGGAATGAGTCCGAAAACCCCTATGGAACCTGAAATAGTTGTCCGGTTTGCATAGATCTTTGTTGCAGGGGCGGAGATGTAATACCCTCCCGATGCAGCATAATTGCCCATAGAAACTACTACCGGTTTGACTTTGGCTGCAAGTTCGAGCTCGCGCCACATTATGTCTGATGCAATTGCATTTCCTCCGGGGGAGTTAACTCTCAGGACGATAGCTTTAACAGCGGTATCCTTCCTCTCCTTTCTGATTATGTCGGCATAAAAATTACCCCCTATATTATTTTCATTTCCTTTACCCATTACAATGGTTCCTGAAGCATAAACAACTGCAATTTTGTTTCTTGAAAAACTTTTTTTGTTCTGATCCGGTACTTTACTGTACTTAAACATTGAAATAGTGTTCAGCTCCTTGTCCAATTCAATTCCTGAGAGACTCCTGAGCGTATCATTGAGTTCATCGCGGAACATCAGACCATCAACCAGTTTCGTTTCAAGAGCTCTTGAGGCAATATTTCCGTCAAGATTGTCAGCCATCCGGTTTAGTTCTTCAGTGGAAATATTTCGTGAAACTGAAATATCCTCAAGTACACTCTTCCAGATAGAGCCTGCATAGTCCTTTATCTGTGCTCTGTTTTCTTCACTTAATTTCTCGAGCAGGAAGGGCTCAACAGCACCTTTGAATTTCCCATGGCGGATTACCTGTACTTCCACCCCGATTTTCTCAAGAGCTTTTCTGTAGAACATAATTTCACTGCTTAGCCCCTTGAAATCGACCATTGAAGCCGGATTGATATATATTTTATCAGCCGCGGACGATAAATAGTAACACTCCTGTGTCAGAACATAATCTGAATAAGAGATTACAAACTTTCCGGTTGATCTGAATTTTGTAAGTGAGTTCCTTATCTCGGTGGTGGTGGCCCAGCCCGATGGAAATAGTCCGTTCTCAATTAGAATACCCTTAATTCTGCTGTCGGCCGAAGCTTTATCAATACTGCTTAGGATCTCATTCAACCCTGGTACATTTGTCAGGGTCATATCAAAAAAGTCAAATCCGGCCAGTGGGTTCTGGTTTCCCCTGTCGGGAGTGGTTGCTCCGGCTTTAAGGACCAGAACCGTATTCTCACTTACAGTAACAGGCTTGTCCCCTGAAGCTATAATGGCACTTAAGGCTCCGAGCATCACGACGAATAATAGAATAGATGCAAGGATAATACCTGTTATGGTTGCAAGTGTGTATTTCAAAAAATCTTTCATCTGTTGAACTGTTTAATGGTATGAAATTTAAATATATTAAAAATCGGTTTGATTTTGCAAAGGTACGTATCTATTTAATACTTTTGATCAGGGAAAGACTCAGGTATGCATATTGTAATTCTTGGTTTAGGGTCGAACATGGGTAACAGGGAAGCAAAGCTAAGTGAGGCAGTTTCCTGTATTGAGGAGAATATTGGCACTATCGTTAAATCATCATCAGTCGTTGAAACGGAGCCGTGGGGCTTTGAGTCTGATAGTAAATTTCTTAACTCGGCTGTTGAAGTTGATACAAAACTTACTCCTTCGGGTGTGCTGGGAGCTATTCTAATGATAGAAGCCCGCCTTGGAAGGGTAAGGAGTGAGAAACAGTATTCATCGAGAGTCATCGACATTGATATTTTGTTTTATGATGATCTGATTATGAATGAGATCTCTCTGAAAATCCCTCACCCTCTATTGCATAAAAGGAAGTTCGTTCTTGTCCCTTTAAATGAGATAGTACCTGATTTTGTACATCCAGTTTTAAAAGAAAGCATATCCTCGCTTTTAATGCACTGTGATGATAACCGCAATATCTGACTGCACGACCGCACGACCGCAGGACAGCAAGACAACTAAAGTAACCCATTATCCGCGAAGCTATAATAATCCTTATCCGAAATTATCAGATGGTCAAGCAATTGTATATCCATTAGGTTTCCAGCCTCTTTGATCTTCTGGGTAATTTTGGAATCGGATTCACTTGGATTCAGGTTTCCAGACGGATGATTATGGCAGACAATAATTCCGGATGCCAGATATTCTATAGCCTTTTTCATCACCATTCGTACGTCGGTCACAGTTCCGCTTATTCCTCCCTGGCTTAGTTTCATCCTGTTTATCACCTTGTTAGACCTGTTAAGAAAGAGGATCCAGAACTCTTCATGTGCCAGATCGGAAAGCAGAGGCTGAAAGATTTCAGCAACATCTTTTGAGCATTTGATCTGAATCACATCAGGTGACTCTGACAGTTTACGCCTTCTTCCAAGCTCAAGGGCTGCAGCAATAGTTACTGCCCTGGCCGTACCTATGCCATTGAGCTTCTTCAGATCCGCAATTGCCAGTTTTCCGAGAGTATTCAGATTATTATTTGCCAGTGTCAGAAGTTCACGGCCAAGATCAACGGCAGATTTATCTTTTGTGCCGGAATTTATCAGGATCCCTAACAATTCGGCATCGCTCAGACTGGAAGTCCCCTTCTGAATGAGCTTTTCCCTGGGTCTGTCCTCAACAGCCCAGTCGGTGATTTTAATAGACATGCAGCACGAAATTTGAAATGCACTACTAAGATAATAAAATCAGAGGAATCGGCAATGTAAAGGTTGAAACTTTATTTTTACCACAGATTATACGGATAAACACGGATCATCTTCGTGGATGGAAGATATTAAAGCCCTTAATTGTTCCGTGAAACTCCGTGTCATCCGTGGTTAAAATTTATTAATTGCCATAAAAATGAAAAAGGCTATATCATAGAGATACAGCCCTTTGAAATATTATTAAAAGATATTATAAGCTATTCACGTGCTTAACAAGTGAAGACTTCAGGTTTGAGGCCTTTTTCTTGTGAATAATATTCTTCTTTGCAAGTTTATCGAGCATTGAAGTTAACTTTGGAAGCATAACTCCGGCTTCTTCTTTGTTTGTTGTTGCACGCAGAGTCTTAAGAGCATTACGGGTTGTTTTTGCGTAATATTTGTTACTCTCTTTTCTTACTTCGATCTGCCTGATCCTTTTTTCCGACGACTTATGATTTGCCATGCCTGTATATGAATTATCTTCAAACTCTTATTAAAAATTGTAGTCCATAGGGGAATCGAACCCCTGTTAACAGGATGAAAACCTGACGTCCTAACCACTAGACGAATGGACCGTGCAAAGAACTTTAAAATGCGGATGCAAAGAAAAGATGTTTTTTTTGATTCGCAAAATATTTTAAGGTAAAAATCCGGATTATATCAATTTTTAACCTTTGTGTCCCTTTGTGACATCCTTTGTGGACTTTGTGTTAAAAAATTATATTATTGTTTTTAAATCAAATCCATCAAAATCCCCTGAACTCATGAAAAGAAATACCGGATTATTATAGTTCTGATCTGTAATCTGTTTAAACAATTCATCTGAGTTATTAAATACCAGAATATTATCCCCTCCGAATGCTTTTAATACAGTCTCTTTTCCTATAGGTTTTAACTTTTTCAGAGCGATAGCATGAGGATTGAAATAGACAAATGAGTAAGTTGCATTTTTAAGTGTTCCTTCATAAAGTGGTAAAAAATCATCACTTAGGCTTGAATATGTGTGGAGTTCCAGACAGGCAACAACTTCTCTTCCGGGATACCTTGCAACTACTGCATCCACTGTTGCTTGCACTTTTGAAGGCGAATGCGCAAAATCGAGATAGACAATTCCTTTCTCATTTTCTTTTAGTTTCTGAAGCCTTTTTGATGTCCCTTCAAAACTCTGAATGGCAGAATAGAACTCATCTTCTTCAATACCAACTGCTGAACAGGCTTCTTTTGCTGCTGACAGATTCTGCATGTTATGCTCACCAAAGATCTTCAATGGTATAACCCGATTATGGGTGGCGCCAAAGAATCCGGTCTTATTCTGAAAATAACCATGAATTTTATACGGGATCTTTTTGAAACTGCCAGCTGATTCCAGAGCTATTTTCTTAACCTCCGGGTCGCCATCAAAGTAGATCAGTGACCCGCTCTCTGTTATTTTATTAACAAAGATCCTGAACTGTTCGATATAATTTTCGAAAGTGGGAAAAACATTCTTGTGATCCCAGGCGATCCCGTTAAGTATAGCAATATCAGGCATATAAAGATGAAACTTTGGTCGTTTGTCAAGGGCAGATGTCAGATATTCATCCCCTTCGAAAACGGCAATTTCCGCTTCATCAGACAGTCCTACCATCGTTTCAAATCCGTCAATACCGGAGCCCACCATATAGTCGAATTTTATCCCGAGTGATTTCAGCACATGCATTATCATTGCTGTGGTGGTGGTTTTACCATGACTCCCGGCTACGACGATCCTCTTTTTGTGTTTAGTCTGTTCGAACAGATATTCGGGGAAGGACATGATTTTTAACCCGAGCTTCTCTGCATGAAGAAGTTCAGGGTTATCAGATTTCGCATGCATCCCGAGTATAACAGCATCAATATCAGCAGTTATAATGCCGGCATTCCACCCTGTGATTGCTGGAAGGAGACCGTATTTTTCAAGATGCGTTTTTGATGGTTCAAAAATCTCATCATCTGAACCCGTTACATGATATCCCTTTTTATGCAAAGCTATTGCCAGGTTGTGCATCACTGCACCGCCAACTGCTATGAAATGCACCCTTATTCTAGACATCACAGATCTGGATACACTTTTTCAGTGATGCCAGTTTATCTTTTTCTTTTGGTACAAATTCCTGTCCTACGAATCCTTTGTATCCTGTCTTTACGATCGCACTCATAATCGCAGGATAATAAAGTTCCTGAGTTTCGTCAAGCTCATTTCTGCCTGGTACTCCGCCGGTATGTATATGTCCGATGTAAGGCATATATTTCTTCAGAGTGTCTATAACATTACCCTCCATGAGCTGCATATGGTAAATGTCGTAAAGGAGTTTGAATCTTTCAGAGCCAACCATCTCGCAAAGTGCTGAACCCCAGGTTGTTTTGTCGCACTGATAGTCTTTGTGGCCATAGCTGTTAAGAAGTTCCATAATAATTGTAACTCCGTGTTTTTCTGCTGCCGGCATCAGTTTTCGTAACCCTTTTGCACAGTTAATCATACCTTCATTATCATTCTGCCCTTCACGGTTGCCGGAGAAACATATAAGGTTTGGGACACCTGCGGCAGCTGCCTTTGGTATCATGGCCTCAAAATCTGCGATCAGTTTTTCGTGATTTGAAATACGGTTGAAACCTTTCGGAATACCCCAGTCGGTTGCATATCCCACAGCACACTTTAGTCCGTGTTTTGCGACGATTGCCCAGTCGGCTTCCTTGAGGAGTTCAATGGACTCAATTCCCATTTCTTTACATGCTTTGGAGAAATCTTCCAGTGGAATATCTCCATAGCACCACTGGCTCACCGAGTGACGGATATTGCCTTTCAATGGGGCGGTTGCATCAGCTGCACCTGCAAATACGTTGTTAAATGGTGTGGCTGCAGTAACTACAGCAGCACCGGCTATACTTCCTATCATTTTTCTTCTGTTCATTTTATGTTGTTTGAGAAATTTGGTATAAAAATAGTGATAATTTTTAATTGACGGAATAATTCAGGACTTGGACTTTTTAACCTCACCCCAACCACTGATTGCCTGACCTCACCCCAACCCCTCTCCTTGAGGAGAGGGGCTAATTTATTGATATTGTTCCTCTTACCCCCTTCTCTTTCAGGAGAAGGGGGCAGGGGGATGAGGTGATTAACCGAGAATAGGGCAGGGGGAAGAGGTGAATATTATTTCGGCCATTCTTCAAGCT
>JANNKF010000279.1:0-6242 GCA_031396165.1 Bacteroidales bacterium
ATAACTAAGAAATACGTTGTATATTTGATATGATTATTCCGTCGAAGGAAGGATGAGATTAGAAAAAGTTCAAGTATTCATTTAAAAACCACTATTATGAAAAGAGGCTTGACAAAAATTCCTGCATTTGATGAAATCGTATTCGAAATCAGGAACAAGGCTTACGGAGCCTATGTGCTACGTAAGAATTACAGCCGGAATGTAATTATTTCACTTTTTTTTGGAACAACAATTATGGCAACAGCTGTTATTGTTCCATACCTTAATAACAAGGCTTTAGGAAACCGTCTCAGAATGGCAGAAACGCATGTGGAGATAAGGATGGAGAATCTCGATCAGCCAGCCGACCTGGTAGCACCGCCACCTGCTGCCCCACCTCCTCCGGAAGATGTTGTTCAGCAGGTAAAATATATACCACCGGTTGTAGTAGATTCTGTTAAACCTGAAGATAATGTTCAGATGATGACAGCAGATGAGGCAGGTGTTGAATTGAAGAACGAAGATGTTATTGAAATAAAGACAGAGGTTAAGGAGGAAATAGCTGAAGTGGAAACTGAACCGGTCCCGTTCACAGTTGTGGAAGAGATGCCTGAGCCACAGGGAGGGATCGCCGGGCTTATGAAGTTCATAGGAGATAACCTGAAATATCCGGAGGTACCTCAGGAAAATAATATACAAGGGACAGTTACTGTAAAGTTTTGTGTAACATCAAAAGGAGGAATTGATCAGGTAAGTGTTATGAAGAGAGTGGATCCGGAACTTGATGCTGAGGCAATCAGAGTTGTAAAATCTCTCCCGTTATTCCGTCCGGGGAAACAGGGGGGAGTACCGGTACCGGTATGGTTTACAGTTCCAATAAAGTTTAAGTTAAACACTGTATGAGATTTAAGAAAAGTGAATTTCAAATAATTTAAACTATTTCAGGTGCGAGATGTTAATTTCTGAGAGTGTGTTTTGGATTATACCTTGATGAAAAGAATATTATTGCTTCTATTTGCTTCTGTTAATTTATTAACAATACTTGGGCAGAATCCGGATTTTTTTAAATATCAGGCATTGATCCGTGATGTCGATGGTAAAATTGTTGTTTCAAAATCAGTATCGGTACAAATCTCGATTCTTAAAGAAAAATTCTCCGGTGAAGTTGTGTACTGCGAACGCCATTCGGTTTTAACCAGTGATTCCGGACACATTTCTCTTTTAATAGGATCCGGCTCTCCGGAAACGGGTGACTTGAAATCAATAAACTGGAATAGCAGCGACTATTTTATGAAAGTTGAAATTGATGCTACCGGAGGCACTGTATTCAGAGATTTTGGCACGACTCAAATGCTTATACTCAATGAGATTCCTGCAAATGAGGAAAAGGAAAGGGAAACAGAAATTCTGGAAGATGATGAGTTGTTTATTGTAAGAAAATTTGTTGGCAGATTTATCGACTTCAGACATACAGGTCCTGAGAACTATGCCGGTCCAAATTTAATCTGGATCAAAACTTCGATGGAAGGGACTTATGGTAAGATATCTGCTTATGGTAAAACCTGTAAATTTTCCGCCGGGGATAACTTATATGTGAGGAGAATGTTCTATTCACTTGCTGACTTATCAGGATATTGGGAATATCAGATTGAAAATGATTCCTCTGAATATTACAGGGTTACTGAATTTCAATATGACAAAAAGGTTCTCACCGAAACCTGGTTCTGAATCGATCTGTAGTTTCACTGTATCCGGATCATGGCTGAAGAAATAAGTTGCTGCACACATCGTTTTCATCTATAAATTGTATGTATTTACCCGATCGGGATTACTTTAACCATCCAATACAAAATAAGTTAAATGTGCTTTTTCATTCCGTTATTCAGACAGATTCATCTTATCTTAGTGGTTTAAAATTAAAAAATCAGATGAAGAAGTCAAAAGCGCTGTTAATATTTTTGCTCGTTTTTATTACGACCGGCTTTACAGAGGGTCAGGAGAGTTCCCAAAAGGTTATGATTACAGGTGTAGTTGCAGATATTAATCAGAAGGCTGTTTATGGAGCGTCAATTATGGTTGATGGGGTTAGGAGCAATAAAATAACTGATAAGAAAGGGAAATACAAAATTAAGGTGAATTCAACAGCTCAGAAAATAGGGATATTAACTACTCCTCCGGCAAAAGCTGAGGAATTGATAACCGGGAGATCTGTTATTAATTTCACACTTGATACATTAATAGTTAAACAAATACCCGGGCAAAGAGGCGCATATGGTGAGGAAGAAGTAAATATCGGTTATGGTACAGAGAAGCGAAAAAACCTTTCGACTTCGGTCAGCAAAATTGACGCCAGAAAGGAGAGATATGCTTCCTATAATTCTATATATGATCTGTTACGGGGAGAGATTGCAGGTGTGCAGGTGGACGGTAAAAGCATCAGGATCCGCCAGGCTTCATCACAGGTTGCGAGCAATGAACCACTCATTGTTGTTGACGGCACGCCGGTAAACTCAATCGATGGGATTCTTCCGCAGATGGTTAGATCAATAGAAGTACTTAAAGGGTCTGCAGCATCGATATATGGATCCAGAGGATCAAATGGTGTTATTCTTATTTCTCTTACAGATCCGAAAAAAGCAAAATAGAGATAATTCCGGAATTTTTTGATCATCATGCTTTGTAATTATTGATAAGACTCTGTTAAACATATTTAAACAGAAGTTGTTATCATTTCAACACTGTTGCATTAAAATCAAAAGGTTTAAAATGCGATCTATATGAATTACAGAGTGGAAAGAGACTCTATGGGGGAGGTTAAAGTACCAGCCACGAAATATTGGGGTGCCCAGACCCAACGATCAATTTTGCATTTCCCAATTGGTCCTGCTGCCTCAATGCCATTCGAAGTCATTCATGCGTTTGGATATCTGAAAAAAGCAGCTGCAATAACCAACCATAAGTTTGGATTATTATCCACCGAAAAAATGAAGATTATTTCAGAGGTCTGTGATGAAATTGCTACAGGGAAACTCGATGACCAGTTTCCACTGGTAATATGGCAAACAGGGTCAGGTACTCATACTAATATGAATTGCAATGAGGTAATATCAAACCGGTCTCATGTTTTGCTGGGCAACAAACTGGGGGAAGGAGATAAATTAATTCATCCCAATAATGATGCTAACAGATCCCAGTCATCCAATGATACTTTTCCCGCAGCAATGAATATTGCAGCCTTTATAACTATCGTTGAATATACAATACCCCGCATTGAAATACTTATTGGTTCGTTGTCGGCAAAATCTGTTGAAATGGAAGGAGTAGTCAAAATCGGCCGGACTCATCTGATGGATGCAACACCTATATCTTTCGGGCAGGAATTCTCGGGTTATGTATCTCAACTTGAGCATGGTATCAGGGCATTGAGGAACACTTTGCCGCATCTCTCCGAGTTGCCATTGGGGGCTACTGCGGTGGGAACCGGGTTAAACTCTCCGGAAGGATTTGACAGTGAAGTCTGTTCTGTAATTGCACAACTTACAAACCGGCCTTTCATTCCGGCAAAAAACAAATTCGAATCACTTGCTGCCAATGATGCCATTGTTGAATCACATGGAGCATTAAAACAGCTGGCTGTCAGTTTAATGAAAATAGCGAACGATATCAGGTTGTCTGCTTCGGGTCCGCGATCGGGAATTGGAGAAATTTCAATCCCGGCTAATGAGCCCGGTTCGTCTATTATGCCCGGTAAAGTAAACCCTACACAGGCAGAGGCATTAACAATGGTCTGTGCACGGGTAATGGGTAACGATACTACAATTTCAATTGCCGGTTCTAATGGTCATTTCGAACTGAATGTTTTTAAACCGGTAATTATAAGTGCTTTCCTCGAATCGGCAACCTTATTGGCCGATGCCTGCAAGGCTTTCAGTGATTTTTGTGTGGTTGGTATAGAACCCAGACTGGACCGGATATCAGAGAATCTTAATAATTCATTAATGTTGATCACCGCATTAAATAACCGGATAGGCTACGAAAATGCAGCGAAGATAGTAAAGAAAGCATATTCCGACAATATAACTCTGAAGAAGGCGGCACTCGAAACGGGTCTTTTAACAGAGAAACAATTCGATGAGTGGGTTGATCCTTTAACTATGATTAGCCCTGACAAAGTCTAAAAGCACACACTATGAACGGTATAATAGATTCACGAAAAAAGATTTCCACACCGCTGGGTACCTTCAGTTATTTTAGTCTGAAGGATCTCCGGACAAATGAAGACCAGGTTGAAGAATTTCCTTTTTCAATTCGTATTCTGCTTGAAAACATAATCCGGAATTTTAATCAGAACACATTCAATCAAACTCATCTCGGGAATATTTTAAACCGGAACTCCGGAAAAGAGAACAATGAGATCCCCTTTTTACCTGCGAGGGTATTAATGCAGGATTTTACAGGTGTCCCTTCTGTCGTTGATATTGCATCAATAAGATCGGAGGTGGCACGCAGGGGCAGAAATCCAAAACTCATTAATCCACAGGTTCCGGTTGACCTTATTATTGACCACTCAGTGCAGGTAGATTTTTATGGCACCAATTATGCATATCAGCGTAATGTGGATCTGGAATATGAACGTAATTATGAACGATATTCCTTATTGAAATGGGCAGGGTCATCGTTCGAAAACTTCAATGTACTGCCTCCGGGAATGGGTATTTGTCACCAGGTGAATCTCGAATACCTGGCGAAGGTGGTGACATCAAGGGATGGTCTCTTATTTCCTGATACACTTATCGGAACCGATTCACACACACCAATGATCAACGGAATTGGAGTTCTTGGATGGGGAGTTGGGGGTATTGAAGCAGAAGCCGTGATGCTCGGCCAGCCAATTTATATTATGCTGCCTGAAGTGCTCGGATTAAAACTTACCGGTAAACTTAAGGAAGGAACCACCTCTACAGACCTGGTGCTTTCAGTTGCTGAAGTTTTAAGAAAGAAAGGTGTTGTAGGGAAGTTCGTAGAGGTTTCAGGCAACGGATTGGATGGGCTTACAGTTCCTGACCGGGCTACAATTTCAAACATGTCTCCGGAATTTGGCTGCACTGTAACTTTCTTCCCATCTGACCATAAAACTCTCGAATATCTTAAAATAACAGGAAGAGAGGAAAAACAAATAGAAACAGTGGAGCAATACCTGAAAACGAATCTTCTCTGGCGCGAAAATGAAGACAGGATAAAATTCAGCGAGGTAATTGAGTTGAACTTAAGCAACATTGAACCATCCGTTGCAGGACCAAAACGTCCACAGGATAAGATAACGCTTACCAACGTCAAGAACAGGTTTATCGAAATTCTGAAAAGCAGTTACGAGAGAGAATATGTGAGTCTGGATGAAAGGGAAGAGGACGGATGGACTTATGAGGGAGGAAACTTTCCAAAAAGCATTCCTGAGACAGATGAGGAGCTTCAACAAATAAAGACAGCCGGTCCTGGTACTGAATTAACTGCTGAAAAAAAGAGTGATCTTCAGAGTGTTAAGATAAGGACGAAGAACTCTGAATATCTTATAAGCGACGGTTCGGTAGTAATAGCTGCAATAACAAGTTGTACAAATACTTCAAATCCGAGTGTAATGATAGCAGCAGGTTTGCTGGCCAGGAAAGCTGTTGAAAGAGGTCTGGTTACAAAACCATGGGTAAAAACAAGTCTTGCACCAGGTTCAAAAGTAGTTACCGACTACCTTAAGAAGGCCAATTTACTTCCGTTTCTTGATGCACTTGGCTTTCATACGGTTGGGTATGGATGCACAACATGTATTGGTAACAGTGGTCCGTTACCGGATGATATCAATAAGGCAATTACAGATAATAAGTTAGTGGTTGCCTCAGTGCTTTCAGGCAACAGGAATTTTGAGGCCAGGATTCATCCACTGATAAAAATGAATTTTTTAGCCTCTCCGCCTCTTGTTATTGCATATGCAATTCCGGGCCGCATAGATATAGATTTTCAAAAAGAACCATTGGGGTTTGATCCGAATCATGAGCCTGTATATTTAAAAGATATCTGGCCCGATACAGCAGAAATTGAGGCCGTTATGAATGAAGTGCTGGATTCGGAAGATTTTATTGCAAATTATAAAAGCATTTTTAAAGGAGATGAAAAATGGGATTCTCTGGTTGCCCCCGGGAGCGATATTTATCTGTGGGAAAAGGACTCATCCTATCTGAAAGAGGCACCTTTTTTTAAGGATATTTTACCGG
>JANNKF010000283.1:0-7566 GCA_031396165.1 Bacteroidales bacterium
GCCCTCTTTGATCTGTTTGACAAACAGCGGGATAACCGAACCGCGGGAGGCCATGACATTGCCGTAACGGGTTCCGGTAAAAACCGTCCTATATTCATCGGTCATGCGGGCCTTGGCGACCATCAGCTTTTCCATCATCGCTTTGGATATACCCATTGCATTGATGGGATAGACCGCTTTGTCGGTACTCAAGGTAATAACTTTCTTTACGCCACAGGCCAAGGCAGCGTTCAGGACATTTTCTGTTCCGAGCACATTGGTGCGTACTGCCTCCATGGGATAAAACTCACATGATGGTACTTGCTTCAGAGCTGCGGCATGGAAAACAAAATCAACACCACTTAGAGCAGAAAAGATGCTGTCATAATTGCGAACATCGCCGATGTAGAATTTGACCTTGCTGTTGTTCAGATCGATCCGCATGTCCTCCTGCTTTTTCTCATCTCGGCTGAAGACCCGGATCTCATTGATGTCAGTATGAAGAAAACGGCGCAGCACGGCATTGCCGAAAGAGCCGGTGCCGCCGGTTATTAACAAAACTTTGTCCGTGAACATATTAATTCCTTTCTTTATTTGAATTTAGACAAAAGACTAAAAATGATTTAGGGTCTACCACGTTCAAATCCTTTTCATCGTATCCAAGAAAACGCTTGACAGCCCTGGCAATAGACCTAGGTGATGAAGGGTCAAATGTCTCTTCAGGGTCCAGAACATCCCTGACATAATCAAGCTCTGACGCAAGAATTGCAAGATTCGCATTTCTGGCTTCAATTAGCGGTAGGCCAAATGATTCAAAAGTTGAAGGATAAATTAAGGCTTTAGTTTGTTTATAAAGCTCCGTGACAGCAGATTGAGCTACAAATCCTACATTTACAATTTTAAGATCATATTTCAGCACCATATCGCGAATCCATAAAACCAATTCACGGTTATTTTCTTCATTCAATGTCAAACTAAGCACAGGGAATATCCCTTCGGCGGCCAATATCACCCATGCTTCAACTAGTTGATTATGATTTTTGTGTGGCTCTCCCGACGCAACATAGAGAAAATCATATTTAATTTTTCTATCACTCATTATTTTTGGAGCAAAACGGCTATAGATATTTATTGTGTCAATAAAAGGCAAAATTACGGCATCACGTCCTAAATGATTTGATACACGACTTTGCATGCTTGGAGTCTGGACGATAATCGTGTCAATATTTTTGCTGAATAATTTTAGCCATATTCTCTCAAGAGTGATTCGCAATCTAGCTTTAATATTAAAGTGCCTCAGGCTTATGCTGTCGATTAAATATCTATTCTGTATAAAAAGGATTGCCTTGGCATTTAATTTAAATAGTGGCGGCAGGTTGCCAAGAAACAACGTAACATCATCATCTTTAACGCTACGCTTCAATGTTAGTTCAGCTATGAGCCGATCAAGAATACTTGGTGCTATGCGATTAACCTGGATTTTAGAGGATAATGTTTCAGGGAGCTTTAGGCGACTATCCAAGAAAGCAATACAAGAAAGTTCATCTTGATTAATGGAGGACAACAATGCATTGAGCAAAACTGCACCACCACCTTGGTGGACATTTACAGCGAAAACTATAAGTCTCATTACTTATCTACCACATTAGTAATGGTGCTCAATATACGCAATGGCCCGCCAGCTTTATAGTTGGGCAGGTAATTACTAACAAAAGTCATTATTTTAAGTTTGAAATTCATTTGGCTGAGTATTTTTGACTTTAAGTTTATATATTGTCTCATCGCTGTTATTTGAAGTCGGTTTATTTTAGCACTGACTAATTATATTTTCTCGAAATTGTCACCAATTGTTCTCCCTTATTAAACAAGTTCCCAATTATCTTAATAAGTTTAATTAAATATGTATGTTTTGTTTCTTCCCATGTAAGTGTAGATTGCGCTTCATTGTATAACACTTCTAACTTACAGGTTTCATTTAAAGTTCGAGCAGTTTTTTTGTTAAATCCATTAATATGATATGGAGATACAAGTGGTATTATATAAAAAGAATCTTTGGTTTTATGTTTGATTTGCTTGCATATGCCATATATTATATTTAATAAAGAATCGACATTAGGTGTAGCCATAATAAAAATACCGCCAGGTTTTAGAAATTTATGGATTCTTTTTACAAATTCTACAGGATTTTGGAGATGTTCTACGACATGAGATAATACAATAAAATCAAATGTATTCTCTTCAAATGTATCTTCTTCCAGCCATGCAGTTTTTGTGTTATATCCATAAGTATTGAAAATATAATCTGTTGTTGTTTTATCGATATCCATTCCTAAAGGATCCATTCCTAAATCAGAAGCAACTTTCAGGAATTCTCCCATTCCACAGCCTATATCCAATATTTTTTTCCCTTTCATACTGCCGTTGTATAATTTAATAACTTCATTCATGATTTGGATTTTATCATCCATATTTTTAAAATCTTTATCTTTAATGGCATTATTATCCCAATAGTTTACGTTATACATTTCACTTAATAGTTTTTCTGTAAAATATATGTTTGGATATAAATAAACAAACGAGCATGATTTACATCTAACGATGCTTATTTCTTTGATCAGTTCCTTATTATAACTAAAGATTTCGTTTATTTCAGCGGGCTTTCCTATGGCCTTGAACGAGCGTGAATTGCAAATCGGACAGTTTTCTTTTTTTAACATCGATTCTCCCCATTATTGAATGGTCACTAGTCACTTTTTAGATGATCGACAATATTGGAATTGTGCGCTATGGCCCACAGGCTTTGTACCCAGGCAGGTAAAAAACACCGAAGGTTAGTCTTTTTGGTATATTTGATATAGCACAAGAAAACGGCCTAGTTCCTCACCATTGGGCTAGAATGGCCAAAAGTAACTTTTGATAAAACACTAAATATAAATATATACACAAATACAATAAAATATTCCGCCCGCGTAAATGTATTGTCAAAAATAAAAAATATTGAGCAAATTGAAAAATGGACCGCAAAAAATCGTTTATATATTCCAAAGGAAATTAGTTTACCAATAAAATAAAAGATCATAATGATTAATGCATGTATTGAAATCCCTAACAACCCTGCATACTTCGCAGACAGCCCAAAACCTGAAGCTACATTAAAAGCCTCAACCACTAAGTTAGGCTTTTCCGGAACAACATCAAACCTATTTGCCAAAAAATCAGGAACAAATATTTGAGAAAAAAATGCGCTCGGACTTTCAACTCTAAGAGAAAATAGTGAGTCCCCTAGGTTGTACATAAGATTATATATTGGAGTAGCTATATATAACCATATCCAGTAAAGCCCAGAGGGAATTTGCCGTCCTAGTTCGTTAGCACCACCAATTATGTAAATAAAATTTTCAACAGTTGAATCCCTTAAATCTCCTAAAAATCCAAACAAGAGAACCAGTGGAACCAACAAAACCAAAACAGTTTTTATAGTGATTTTACCAGCAAACAATAATGAAATGAAAAACGCTAAAAATGAATACATTATCATCTGCCTTGTCATCAAAAGAATTCCAAACAAGGAAGATATTATAAACGTGATTAATGAATCCCTTACACTCCCAATGGCCGCCGACTTTACGTTCAAATAAAATATAAACCCGTAGAATGCCACGTGCAAACCTTTAAATCCGGTAAAATCGCCTCTAGCCCCTCCCAGAAGTGGAACCCCAAAGATCCCGAGTTCAATTACAAAGAAGATGGAAACAACTGCTAATTGCCAAAAAAGAAATGTATTTTTATATTTATCTTTCGACAGGATAGCTACTTTTTTCATCGGGAGCAGATGCGGAATTAAACTAAGCAAAGCAAGCAATAAAGCGATAAGAAAACTTGGAATTAAATCCAAATCAGAATAGGAATCAGAAAGCTTTACAGAAGCCAAAATCATTGAAAACAAAAAAACCCAAAACATTATTAAAGGGAAATAAATATTTTGTATCATTTTTGTGGCATCCGCAGGCATGCAATAATCACTCTAATTAGCTCCACAGTTTCTAGCCAAGGCACCGATTTACCAATCATATTTAAGCTTCACCAAAGTCTTTAAAAACTAATATCTTTCTAATATCAGAAACCAAAAAGCCGAAAATCGGCATTTTACCTAAGTAAAGCAAGTAAAAACCCTAAGTTGTCTATTTTAGCAATAATGCAATGCTAAACAGAAAAAAATAAATTTTACGTTCCCACCAATAAGGAAGTACGTTTAATCTAATAAACTTAAATTTATCGCTTAAGGAGTCAAGGGCTCTTTCCTTTCCTGCCTCCTCGCCTTCTACCTTCCCCCAACGCCCACTGGCAATGTAATTCCACTGATTTATACATTTGAAAGCAGCTTTCTTTGTATTTATATAGAGGCGTTCCATAGAAATAAATTTTTCCACCCAACCATTACCTGCGCCGCCAACAGCATTGCTGCTGTGCTGTCGATAATAAATTCTAGACTCAGACGAAAAGAAGACAACCCCAAATTTTGCCGCAATCAAAGCAAACCACTGATCATGCATCGGAACATCAACCGGCAAGGGCGTTGCTCTATTTAATAAAGCCTTATTAAAAATAACGGTGCAACCATATATCGTTGATCGCCATGATAGATATTTATGATCAAGATTATTTTTTGGATCAAGTCCGTTATACTGATAAAAGCTCTTGTGAATAACCGCGCCAGTCTCGTCTACAAGACAAAGATCCGAGAAACCAAGCACGGGAAAGTCTTTACCTCTCGAAAATTCAATTACTTTTAGAGCGTCAAGCATGCTGGAGACCTTATCCGAAAGCCATATATCGTCCTGATCACAAAACATTACATACTGAGACGTAGAAAAGCTTAATGCCTTTGAGAAATTTTGGATTATGCCACCTTGGCGCACAGTGCTTACAATAGTTATCCGCTCATCTGCTTTCGCGTATCCCTGTAAAATATCGACAGTTCGATCTGTCGAACCATCATCACTTATCATCAACTGCCAATTATTATGCGTTTGCCCAAGCAACGAGTCAATTTGTTCGGCTAAATATTTTTCCCCATTATAGGTAGCCATAACAATATCAACACAATCCATGCAAACCTCGCGACTCGGCAGCTAACTTTCTAGAATAAAATTCAAGAATCAAGTAATCGATAAATACCCGAAGCGACCAGGCAATCGCTGCTCCAATCAAGGAAAACTTCATCACTAAAAAATATAAACCGAGAATATAAGGAAGAATCTCAAAAACATGTATCAACGCCGTAACTCTAGAGTAGCCTGCTGCATGAATCCGAGTCATAGGAATCTGCGCCATCGAGTTAAAAATAAAGCCGATTACCAACACCTGTAAGACAGTGACCGAATCGCCAAGGTATTCAGGACCCAACCACAATAATAGAATTTTTTTCGCCAATACAAAAACCAGGAAAGCCATCGATACACTGAACAATGCCAGGAGCTTATAAGCTAGTTTAGTTTGAGACTCTGCGTCAGGATGTTTAGCACTTAGTGTTGGAAAAACAGCCCTGGAAACGGCCACGGGAATCAACAGCAAACGACCAACCGCTTCTGCTGGCGCAGTATAAAAAGCAACCGATTGCGCCCCAACAACATTGGAAATCAAAAAACGATCAAAATAAACCATCACAGGACTCAATATATTAGTTATCGTTATCCACCCGCCAAAGTTGAGAAGTTCTTTAAGCGTATTCCAATCCGCATTAAACACGCCCCGCCTTAAACGACTTAATCCATAAAAATAGGATATGATCGCAGTGATCGAACGGCCTGCTATCAAGCCAAATATTGCCGAAGTAAAACTAACTTCATACAGCACAAATACAACAGGCAATAAAGCCACAGTGATTCCTGTGCTACTTTTCAGCACGTTAAGCTTCAAAAAATCACTCTTCCCTTCAAGATAGGAAAACCATATCATACTTAGTAGTAAGGGAGTGACCGTCAAGCTCAACCATTCAAAACCCCTGACAGCGTCGTGCTTCGCTAGATCAGATATGGACAAAATTCCCGCTAGCTTTTCCGCTGAAAGAAACAGCATCATTGATGCCAATATGCTCAATATCAATACAAAACAGGTTGCAGTTCCCAGAATCTTTCTGAGCACTTCATCTTCGCTAGAGTACATCGCAACAGCACGTATCACTGCCCTTGAAAGCCCTGCATCAAATATACTCGCATAACCGACCAAGGCATAAGCCAAAGTAAAGAGTCCGAATTTCTCAACGCCCAAAACCCGTGCAAGATAGCCCATCGCAGGGATTGCAATAATTATTGGAATCGCAAAGCCAACGATGTTCCATGCGCTATTTTTTATTAAGCTCATCCGGTTATATGCCAGCGCTTGCAGGAGTCTTCAGGGTCGGACTTGTTTTGCAGCTTTTTGGGCGAGTTCCGGTGAACGTATCCGTAACTTCAGAGATAATACCCTTAACATACACTTGCGTTGTCATCCAAACTCCCCTCCGCAACAGCTCAATGCTCACTCCGGCAACCTTTGCTGCATCTATAAACGAAATTGCGGGGCTCTTACTCATGAAAGGTAATCCTGGAATCAATGTCGCTATCGATTTGCTGATATGGATTCAGCGACTAAAAACCTGCCAGTTTTGCAACATCTGCAAGAAGGCTATATGGTTTCCCTGAATGATGATACTGCTCCCTTGGCCATTGAACCAAAAAGATAAGCCGCAACGATCTCTTCATGGTATTTGAATAAAACAGGAGTGAGTTCAATTTTCAACTGTTCTATATCCATGTTTGACATTCATCAAAACGAGATTATCAATACTTCCTGCCGAATTTATCATCTACAGCATAGGCACTGAATTGAACAGCTAGAAGCTCTGGAATTCAGCTGTAAGAGCCGTTCTTGAAAAGTTTTCAGACTCTTCGCTGGCACTATTTTTTAAATCCGGGGAAAGTCAGCAGCTGACGCTTCATGTTCCGGAGCATCTCCCTGTCGCTCTGGGGCAGTTTGCCGAGATATTCAAGGATAAAGGCAAGAAAAACAGAGCAGAAAAAGGCAGTGACAGTCGCAAGTATGATCATCAAGGAGCGCTTGGGTTTGCTCTTCTGGAAAGGGACAACAGCCGAGTCAAGAACCTGGATGGTCGAGGAGTCTTTGGCCTCATTCAGTTTTGCGATTTCGTACTGCTTGGTGAGCTGCTCGAATACCGCCTCCTGAACCTTCAGCTCGCGCATTCTGCGGGCATACTCCAGCCCGACGCCCGGAACATTACCGATTGAAGGTATCCCCTCCCCTCCGGTGCCGGAACCTGAAAGTTTGCGCGTCTCCTGCTGGAGTTTTCTGATTCCGGTCAGCAGAACCTTTACCTCCTGGCTCTCATCAGTCTGATAAGTCCGCAGTACCGAGAGCTGCACCTCCCTGCTGGCAATCTCGGCCTTGAGCCTGGCAATCCCCTCTATGGAAGCCTTTGCCTGTGAATCTACCTGCACGATCTTGTTCTGCTGGGCAAAGGATTTAAGCTCATCTTCGGCTTTTTTCAGATCAGTCCTGACAATTGCCAGCCGCTTCTCAAGAAAAATT
>JANNKF010000375.1:0-5394 GCA_031396165.1 Bacteroidales bacterium
GTTTGAGACACCAAAACCAAGATCTATCATTGTTTCGGAAAACATCAGGTGATAGCTGGCTTTTATATTAAAGATTGAAAATGAAGGTGTTGTAGTTTCTCCATATTGCGTATTAATGCGGTTCTGGCTGAAAGATGTCTCGTTATCAGCCTGTATTGTAAATCTCTTTATTTCATAACTAACTGAAATTGTGTTTTTTAAAGGAGGGATCAATGGCAAAGGATCACCTGATGCGAGCGCTCCACGTGTGTACTTTGAGAGCATAAACAGAGAGAGCCCTTCCACGGGTGTATACATTAGTTGTAGGTCCGTACTCGCGAGTCTGGCACCTGAAAGATTATTATACGCCCTCAGACCATTTGTATAGAAGTTCATAGGTGGAATTGTTGTATTGGTAACTCCCATAATATAATCCCATAGATAATTGTAAGATTGACTTAAATTTATCTTCAATCCATTCTCGAAATATGTTAATCCTATCCGTCCCGAAACTGATTTTTCAGTCTTAAGGAATGGATTGCCGACATAATCATAACCGTCATACGCATTGTAGAGATAGAAGCCAAATTTCTCGCTTACTGTTGGGATCCTTTCTGAAAAACCTGCTTGCATCGAAAGAACAAGTGGTTTAAGGATCCTGCTCTGAAATGTAAGGTTTAAGCCTTTGGTAATCTGACTGCTTTTTGGTGAAAGCGTATAATTAAATACCGAGAATTGTTCATTTGCCAGGGCAGATTTCAGCTTATCAGAATTATAGTCTATTCTGCCATTCACAGATAATCTGCTGTTTGATGAGAGAACCGATGAATAGCTGATATAAAGACCCGTTACACTTCTCATAATATCCGGCCAGGTCTGCATATACATTGGAGGTTCAACGGGTTTTCCGACAAAATGCATGTACATTGTCATCTCTGCCAGAGAACTGTTAATATAATTATCTGCCTTAATAAGTATTTTGTTGCGGGAATTGACCGGCAGGAGGATTGTCATATACGAACCAAAGGTATTACTCCAGCCAGGCATATCCATTCTCATAATAACTGAATCACCCTGATTACCGGAATCCCCATTCAGAAAGTAAAGACTATCGCGATATGAATCATCCATAACATGATAAACCGAATTGTAATAAATCTTTGCCTTAATTTCGGATGCGGGTTTTGATCTGCTGTACTCAAGTGAAAAGATTGATGCTGTTGCTTTGCTTACATCCATAGGCAATGCAGGGTAACCGACATTTTTTGCATAGTCGTATAATACATCTGTCCTGAAATAGGAATCACTATCAGGTAAAAATCTGATTACATTATGAATATTTGTTTTTTCGAACTGGGAAAATCGGATCTCATTTCCCTTTCCATCCCTGTAATTGTCATTTTTGCGATAAACCCCATTCAGACCCCACTCCCATTTGCTATTTGTGTATCCTGTTGAAAATAAAACATTACTGCCAGCTGATATACTCTCATAACCATATGATACAGTTGAGTAAAACGGATGCAGGCTTCCTCTGTCAGGATCCTGCAGTGACAGATCAACGGATCCTCCAACATTATTACCATGAACCGAACCGTTTGTGCCCTGCTCGAGAGTAATACTTTTAAGATTTACCGGTTCGATGTAAGATGTTATAGGATCCATTCTATCGGTACATGCCCCAAACATCTTCATACCGCTGATTGTAATATTAAGTTGTCCGCCCGAAAATCCGTTCAACTGTGGCTCAAGTGCATATGAACCCCGCTTTATTAGAGAAACACCGTCCAAATGAGCTGTCAGATTATCTATGGTGGAAAAATAGTTTGACTTGTAAAACTTCTCTATCTGCTTATTATTTAAGGGGATGGTTGATGATACCGTTATCTCCTTCAGACGAATTGTGTCCATCAGAATACCATAGAGTTCCTTATTTTGCTGTGCAAAGGATTTCAGAGATAATATCAATACAAAAAAAGTGAACAGGGTCCTTTTCATTTCAGCAAGGATATGATTATTGGGTTCCTAATTAATTGTAAATGTTAAGTCAGGCCTGTGATACAGAGCCTGACTTAACAACAGTTATTCAGAATACTACATCAAAGTAGGCTTTCCTGTTTACAATCCTGTCACCTTTTTTAACTACCAGGTTAATCCTCCAGGCACCTGTCATAGTGAAATTTACATTCCCTAAGTAATGTCCATTTCCCTGTGAGACAGGATTGACATTATTAGGAGAACCATGTCCCATTGATGGCATTTCGGGAGTAATTTCAAAAGTAAGATCAGTGCAGCATGGAAAACTCATCATTGAGGCCATTTTGTGAACAGTAATCTCAAACGGGTTATTCCCTACTTTCCATTCAGAAGGCTCAACTATAGAAACCGGGTATTTTGTAATTGCCCATGTTCCTGTGCCTGTGCTCAGGCTGTCGATTATGACAATTTTCTTTACAGGATTGGTGGATCTTACTTTATCAATCGGGAATAATACTGTTTCGCTTTTCCCATTCGCTGAAACATCAACAGTAAGCGACCAGGAATTTGTTCCGATCATAGAAAACATCACTGCACCTGCAAAATATCCGTCTTTATCGGGATTTTCGGCAGGGTTATCGAAAGGACAGGCATGTGAAAAAGTAACCATATCCATCAGAGGGTGAAGTACCAGAGAAGCCTGGGTTACAGGCAATCCTCCCAACTTTTCAGTGATTTTTAAATAGACTTTGTTATAGCCGACAAAAAGCGAATCAGCTGCAAAAAATTCGACATTAAATGTGGAACCGGAGGATACAGCTTCTCCGACTTTAACATAGTTCAACTGGTCCTGTGGGTTTATTGGATCTTTTGTACAGGAGACCATTACTGTTGCAATAAGCAAACCATATATATATTTCTTAAAATTGTTCATGAGAGTAAAAATTTAGATTTGTAATTAATTTTTTTGTATTCATCTGAAACACTAAATCCTGGTAGCATTAGGTATTATATAAAATGCAACCTGCAATGATTCAGTGAAAATGAAATTAAAGGAAAGAGGGAGAATCGTTTAAAACCTGGGAGGTATGAAAACACCTGAGAAATAAGAGTTTACTAAACAAGCATCAAACTGATATGATGTGTTAATCTTTTCACAATAACAAACCGGAATAAATCCTTCGCTTTTCAGATGATCATCTGTATTTTTTTGTGGAATATACTTCTCCTGATCATCATTTTCTGTTTCAATCGGGTTGCTGTTTTCTGCAAGTTGTTCATGCAAATAGCACTTGCCATCGCAGGTATCTTCCGGAATATCCTTATTAATGCACAGATTTTCTGCAATATATGATTTATTTATTGCGTATTCAAAGTACGGAAGAACAGGACGGACAAGGTAGAATAATATAATGATCAGGTAAAAAACACTATACGATCTGTTTCTTAAAGAAGAAAGACAGGAATAGTTTTTTCTTTTAAAATTGTTTTTGCTATATGCTTTATATTCAGCCATTAAATACCTAAAACATGTTGACCCGAAATTATACCGTATTAAAGAGGTGGTGATTAAGTCTGGATTAAGGTTGAATTAAGAAACAATTAAAAACCCGTTTCAACTGGGAATTGAAACGGGTCAGGCAAATCTACGATCCAAATTGGGTTTTCAGTTCAGGAATATACAATTAATCTTTTATAACCCTGACTGACAACCCAGACTCTTTTACCATGGGTACAAAACCTATTTCCACACTATTATCATTCATTATTGTTGAAAATATTTTGTTTGATTTAATGGGCTCTACAGGTTCTGAATTTGACCATGTCTGACATTTAAATCCGAGTGATTCAAACTTACCATCTCCATCCCTGTAACCTCCGGGCAGAGCATTAAACCCTATGTCATCTCTTCCCGGATTAGATTTCCAGACTGTTTTACTTTTCAGCCTCTGTCCGGCCATATCGACTCCAAGCAGGTTTTTAACCAGAGTTGTCCAATCAGCATTTGCTGGTACATGCCAACCAGTTGGGGCTAATCCTCTAGGATCGTTGATGGCATACCAGTTGTAGAGTTTTCCATACATTTTTCCATTCTCCGCATTGTTATCAAAATAACACCATACAGGTTTCCCGGCAGCTCCTGCCTTTTTCCATTCCTCCGGAGTCTTTGCTTCGGGTATCACATCACCATTGCGAAACTTTGATGCATTTAGGTTAGAAGCTGACCACTCCTGTAAACCAAGTTTTGCAATATTGTATTCATTCCCGTTAATATCCTTCAAGATTTGGGCTTGTGCAGGGAAACAGTACATAAACATAATTAATATCCCCAATCCTGCCAATGTTGTAAATAATTTTCTTTTCATAACCATACCATTTAATTTATAATTTATTGTATTAATAAGTTGATTTTCTTACATTTCCGAACTATCTTCAATTTCTGTACCATTTTTAAGAATCTCTTCGCTGTTTAAGAGGTAAGCTCCTGAGGTGACAACATACTTTACTCCCTCCAATCCCGACATTATTAGTACCGAATCGCCGGATTGGGTTCCTGTTTTTACCTTTCTGCCAGAGAAGAAACCCTGTTCATCGAGTATCCACACTTTAGAAATATCTTTTTCAGATATTACAGCGGATGCAGGGATAATAGTCCCTTTTGTTTTCCCGATTGATATGCTTATTAAAGCTAACATTCCCGGATACAGATCTTTATGCGGATTACCCAAAACCGCTCTCACCCGGGTGATATTCCTGCCTGGTTCAAACACGGGATTAAGATAACTTATCCTTGTGTGTATTTGTCTCTCTCTTACTGATGGAATTATTACCGTTGCATACATTCCTTCCCTGATAGAGTTAATTTCATCAGGATAAGATTCTGCTTCAACCCACATAGTATTGTCAGTTACAAGATCGAACAATTTTTCACCGGCTTCAACATACTGGCCTTGCGTAACATCAACTAATCTGACCACTCCTTTAACCTGACTTAAAATAGTTATTGTAAACAGAATCTTTCCATCTTTTCTGAGCTGGGCAATCTGGTCAGGCATCATTCCCAGAAACAGAAGTTTGTCTTCCAGAATCAGACTTGGCGGATAATTGCCGGAAGTATTCCAGTTACCTCTTTGAATATTATAGTATTCCCTTTCAGCCTGTATCAGGTCTTCAGCATAAATTGTATACAGAGAATCCCCTACATTGACATCTTCTCCGGTGGTTTTAATAAAGAGTTTTTCTATTCTGCCATCTGCTCGCGAGCTGACAGAAACACTGCTCTGTTCGTTAACCTTCAGAACTCCTGTAAGCAAGAGGTTCCTGCCTATTGATCCTTCTGTCACCGGGGCAACCTGTATATTAGCTAGCTGAATCTGGGCATCGCTTAATCTGATATAATTACCCTCAGGTTCAACTCGGGTCGTCATTTCCTGGTGC
>JANNKF010000406.1:0-6277 GCA_031396165.1 Bacteroidales bacterium
TTTGCCCAGGAAATCCCTGAACCGAATGCAAAAGAACCGCCACCCTTATAGTTGAAAGGTTCGTAATCAAAGTCTGTGGTGGGTGTATCAGAGTCGTTTCCTCCTAATTGAACAAGTGCTCCTCCTCTTAAGAAGATAAAAGGAGTTGTTTTTTTGTTATATATCAGATATTTATATTCCAGAAAAAGAGGTGTAAAAGGCACTCCGATAAATTCCACTCCTGAGCCTGCACTGATAATATTTTTTGTATTACTGGTTATTCCTGCAAGAAAATTGAAACTGAACGGAGCAGAGTAATCTGTGTGCTGTGCTCCTGCAAGAAGTCCGGCCTCCATTGCAAAACTGAATCCGCTTATTTTTCTGCCTTCAAACTGTGGAGACTCTTTTGAAAATTTTTCAATTTCATCGGACTTATACAGAAACACGCTTCCATCAGAAGTCTGCATCTTATACTGATTATCTTTTATTTCAACGAGTTTTCCGAAGATTATACTTCCGTTCTTCAGATAAAGAACATCTTTTGTTTTTTGAGCTGATACATTCAAACCAATGAAAATCAGCATGATGATGATTGGAAGGAGTTTTTTCATTTTTTTTAGGTTAGCTGGTTAATAGTTTAGCATGATTTTTGTTTCGATGCATTGAAACTAAATCTAATCCTCATGAAAGCAAAAATCATTCCAATTCTTTCACTATTCTCGCTGATTTTATTATTCTTCTCTTCCTGTGAAGATACTACATACAGGGAATATACCGGATATGCCCCTGCATATATGACGTATGAAGATCTCAGGACAGCAGTTACCGTGGTGCCGGCTGCAGAACTGCAAAATCCGGGAAAAATATACTATAAGGATAATTACATATTTATTATTGAAGAGCTAAAGGGAATACATGTTTTTGACAACACCGATCCGGCATCCCCGGTTAAAAAAGCGTTCGTAAAACTTCCTGGAGTAGTCGATATGTCGATTTCCGGTTTCATAATGTACGCCGACAGTTATGTTGATCTTGTTGTGCTTGACGTTCAGAATGTTGACAATATACACGAAGTTGGTCGTGTAAAGGATATACTTCCCTATACAGTTCCTCCATCAGGGAATGATTTTCCAAAGGGTAGTGTTGATAATAAAAAGGGTGTTGTTATCGATTGGGAGCTAAGAACAATTAGAGAGCGGGTTAAAACTGTCAACAATCCGTACCCGGTATTTTTTGAGGGAAGAATGACGTTTAATTCACAGATCGCATCAGCCGACGGATCATCAGGAGTTAGTGGCGGTGGTGTCGGAATAGGTGGATCCATGGCAAGGTTTGGGCTTAAGGATAAGGTACTGTATGTGGTTGACAATAATACATTAAAAGTTTTCGACATTACTAATAAAACAGCTCCTGTAAAAGTCAATGATTTTAATCCCGGATGGAATGTTGAGACCATGTTCCTTACAGAGAAGAATATGTTTCTTGGAACCACTACAGGTATGGTTGTTTATGATATATCGAACCCAACATCTCCTGTATCCCTTTCGTTTTTCCGGCATGCCAGGAGTTGTGATCCTGTGATTGTTGATGATACCCTTGCTTATGTTACACTTAGAACAGGGACCAATTGCGGAGGGAATCTTAATACCCTCGATGTAGTCAATATAAAGAATCTGAGTGTTCCAAAAATGGTTATGTCTTACGGTCTGATTAATCCACACGGTCTAGGCAAATCAGGAGACCTGCTGTTTGTATGTGATGGGACTGCAGGATTAAAAGTTTATGATGCTTCTGATCCCAAAACAATTACAAGCCACCTTATTTTTTCATATCCCGATATTCAGGCATTCGATGTCATACCTGTAGGGAACATTCTTGTTATGATCGGTGATGATGGCCTCTATCAGTATGATTATTCAAATATTCAGAATATCAGATTGTTAAGTCATATTTCTGTGGTGATTGATTAGTCAGGCAATACGTATTATCACCCACCTCTTTTTGCGAGGGATGAAATGTGATGCGTTTGAATAAAACCGTTAAAGAAGGCTTTTGCATTTTGTCCAAGAGTCTGTATTCTGTATCCGCCTTCCTGAACAATAATTGTAGGGATGCATAATTCACCTATCATCATGCCATTGTTCCCGAAGTTTTCATGATTTAGTTTCCATGTCCCTGTCGGGTCTCCTTTGGCTGTGTCGAGACCAAACGCAACTATCAGAAATGCTGGTTTGAAGCTTTTAATGAGTTTAATGGCTTTTTTAAGTGTTTTTCTGTATTCCTCTGAATCGATTGACTCACGTAAGGGGAAATTGTGATTATATCCCAGTCCTTCACCTTCTCCTTTTTCACCTCTGAAGCCTGAAAAATACGGGTACGCAAACGAGGGATGACCATGAAGTGAGACTGTAAAAACATCATTTCTTGAATAGAAGATCTGTTGCTGGCCATTGCCATGATGATAATCTATATCCAGAATAGCAACCTTTCCGAACCTGCTGAGAAAATTAGCGGCAATGGCACTATTGTTAAAATAACAAAACCCGCCAAAAACATATTTTTCAGCATGATGGCCCGGCGGACGGGTGAGTACATACGCTGCTTTCGTGCCTGAAAGTATCTCATTTGCAGCTGTAAGTGTGCAGTTTACGCCCATCCTGGCTGCCAGCAAAGCGTTTTTATTAAGAGGAGTAAAAGAATCAATACAATAATAACCGGCCCTTACAGAGAGCTCCTTTGGAGGTCGTGTGACATTTCTGATCGGGAATACATAGGGGTATATTGATTTTCCGGGAGGAAGATTATTGCATACTTTCTTGAAATACTGTACATACGCATTATCGTGTACATTAAGAATATGTTTCTCGGGAAATTCTTCAACTGCTCCCTGCCTGAAGATCCCGGTTTTTTCAAGTTCTTTTTTTATCTGGGAAATCCTGACGGGTGATTCAACATATCCTTTCTGACGTATATGATGAATCGAATGCGTATCATTAATAACCCAGAAGATCTTGTTCTTTTCTGATAACCTCTTCCTGACAACTGAACTCTTCTCCTTTTTATGATATTTTAATGGTCTTACCAGTACCGGGTCATCTTTAAAGCTATTCACAACCATTCTTATATACTCAGCGGAGCAATAAGTACCATAAATCCTTTTTAGAATTGTTCTGACAATTATCCTGATAGTTTTTTTTGAAAGAGGAGAATCTTGTCCGAGACCATCGAACATCAGGTAAGGTGGGCAGTCATCACCGGGTTTGACCGGAGTCTCATATTTAGTATTGTCAATCGGTCGGGCACCAAAACGTTCATAGAAAGCAAGCCGTAGTCTGTTTTGTTCTAATGCTAACTGATTTTTACATAATTCCGGGTCATCTGGCAGACATTCAAAAAAGAGACCAATGGCCCCAAGTGCTTCTGCTTCTTCCCTTACCCTCTGATACAAAACTCCACCAACACCTGATGATGTCTTTCCGGGGGATGTTGCAATAAGGTCAAGAAAGCAAAACTTTTGATCTGGCATATACTTGATAACTGCAAAGCCCAGGATTGTCTCATGAATATTTTCTGATACAAAAAGGGTTGTCTGGTATTTGAATTTCAACGGATTAACCATCTGCTCATCAAGCATATCTATCTTAGCTTTCCAGAGTTCAGGGAATTGGGCTGAAATCATACTTTTTATATGTTCCATCGCAAGCCTGTCTGAAGCAAGATAGGGATTTGATATTTTTCGGATTCTAAGCATTTAGCCCTGGAAATTTAAAACTGAATGTGCCGGCCTTCTTTTACCTATAATTGATGTCTGACTTTTACAAAGATAGAAATCTTTAGCTTGAAACCTCCTAACATATTCAATCATAATGCTTTTGATATTCGGTAAATGATTTATGATATATATAATTTAGGGACGGTATAGCATCCTTATGCTATTTATCTTTATTCTAAATTACTAACAATGACATTTAGATGTTTTTTTAAAAAGTATTGTTATTAAATTAACAGCACTTTTTGAAACCAAAAAAAACCAAAATAAATTTGTTTAATTACCTAAAAATCAATTAGAAATGTATCAAGTAGGAAATCTAGTTAAGGAATTGTCCGACAAACATGGTCGTGAGCGGGAGAGCCTTATGCCAATTCTTCAGGGTATAGTTCAGAAACACAACTATCTTACTGACGAGGCTATGGTTGAAGTTGCAAGAGAACTCGATATCTCAGCCGCTGAGGTTTACGGGACAGCTTCCTTTTACACCTTTCTCGACACTCAGGTGAAAGGCAAATATGTTATAAGGATATGTAAGACAATTACCTGTTCCATGAAGGGAAAGGGTGATATAATTCAAACTCTTGAGGATATGCTTAAGATAAGGGTGGGTGAGACTACTGCTGACAATCAATTCAGTCTGATAGAGACTAACTGTATAGGATGGTGTCATAAAGCTCCGGCTATTCTTATAAATGAGATGCCTTATACAGAACTGACACCTGAAAAAGTGAGTGAGATTATTAAAGATTATATGCAAAAATAAATATCCGCCTGAATCATGGAAAATAAAGGATTAAATAAGGTTGACCTGATATTTGAAAAAATAGACAACCGTGAAGTGCTTAATAAAGCCTTCAAAATGAGTAAAGAAGAGATTATCCAGGAAGTACTTGAATCCGGATTGAAAGGTCGTGGCGGTGCCGGATTTCCAACAGGATTGAAGTGGAAATATACCGCAGCAGAGAAGAGCCCCGATAAATATATTGTATGTAATGCCGATGAGGGTGAACCGGGAACCTTCAAGGACCGGGAGATCCTTGACAGGGTTTCCAATAAAGTTCACGGTGGAATGGTAATAGCCGGGAAAGCTATCGGTGCTAAAAATGGTATCGTATATCTGAGAGGAGAATACAGGTACCTGTTGCCAAAACTTATGATCGAGCTTGATTTGTTTCATAAAATGGTAAAAGATATCGGATTCGACTTTAATATTGAATACCGGATGGGAAGTGGTGCTTACATCTGCGGAGAAGAGAGCGCATTGTTCGAATCTATTGAAGGAAAAAGAGGTGAACCACGTAATAAACCACCTTACCCAACTGTATCAGGCGTTTTCGGAAAACCTACTTCGATTAATAATGTGGAGACTCTGGTTACTGCCATGATGATTGTCAATCATGGTTCAAAGAACTTCATGCAATATGGTACAAAAGATTCAAGAGGATCAAAAGTATTCTCAATATCCGGGGATACACCCACTCCCGGAATTTTTGAACTTGAGCTTGGAATGAGCGTCCAGCAATTCGTTAATGAATTTGGTGATGGTGATACTAAAGCAGTTCAGGTTGGTGGTGCCTCTGGTTTTTGTGTTCCAAGGAAAAAATTTGCCGAGACCATTATCGGATTTGAAGGTGTTCCTACCGGAGGTTCCATGAAGCTGTTCAACAGCTCCCGGTCAATGTATAATGTGCTTCATAATTACCTCGATTTCTTCGCAGAAGAATCATGCGGACAGTGTACTCCCTGCCGTGTTGGTTGCCAGCAGCTTTTGAAAGGTGTTGAGAAAGTTAAGAAGGGTGAAGCTAAATCAACTTATCTTAATGAGCTTATGAAACTTGCTGATACAATGAAGATTGCAGCTAAGTGTGGTCTCGGACAATCAGTTGGAAATGCATTCAAATCAATAGTTGGTAACTTCAGGGAGGAGATCATCTATTAATTAATCATTCAAAATTTAAGAACCATGATAAATTTAACTATAAATAACCAGAAGGTTGCAGTACAGGAAGGGACGACTGTCCTTGCTGCTGCCAGGAAACTGAAAATCAATATCCCAACTCTTTGTAACCACGACGACCTTTGCGTTGCGGGGAACTGCCGTGTTTGTGTTGTGGAACAAAAGGGTGCCAGAACACTGATTGCTTCATGCGCAACTCCGGCTTCTGATGGAATGGAGATTCATACAAACACTCTCAAGGTACGTAATGCACGTAAACATATTGTCGAGCTTCTCCTGTCGGAACACAGAGCCGATTGCACAAAATGCTACAAGAACCAAAACTGCGAATTGCAGACACTGGCAAATGAATTTGCATTTGGCGACCATATCCTTCTCGATCTGGTTGAAGATCACCATTATAACATCGACCGGTCGTCGCCTTCCTTTGTAAAGGACGACAGCAAGTGTATACGTTGCCAGCGTTGTGTAAGGACATGTACAGAACTCCAGTCTGTTTCAGCCATAGCTGTTTCTCATAAAGGAGCACACCAGAAGATTTCCTCATTCCACGATAAACCTATGAGTCA
>JANNKF010000030.1:0-11700 GCA_031396165.1 Bacteroidales bacterium
CACCTAGAATAAACACTGCCATAATTGAGTAGACACGCGTTTAAAAAAGCCATTCTCCAATTCAGTCTGCTTTTTCTGCAGATCGTCAATAAGCAATCTTGTACGTGTATATGCAAAGTTGGTAACCTGGTTAAAGACCCAAAAAGCTGCATTTTCGCTGAAAGTCATCATATCGCCATTTCCGACAGCAAATGTTTCCGGTACTTTGGTTATCCCACAGTACATCGGAGAATAAACAGTGTAATATGTATCATCTACACCAAACCATAGTATTCCACCTACCGGGTCGGGAAGCCATGACCTACTCTGTGTTACGAATGAGAAGCCTGTCTGCTGGGTAGAAATAGCTCTTTCATGCAGATACGTAACTCCATCGATTTCCCAGGTCATTGGTCTCCATCTGACTGTACTTCCGAACGGTCCGGCACCTACATCTTTCGTCATATCCATCGGTGTTCCCTGATAATAATTTCTCATCATTCCCATAACATCATTCGGACCCAGTTTTTTATCAGGTTTGATCCACAATGGCATCCTGTTCTTAAGATTTTCTCCCATAGCATAGTCAGTATATTGACCCATCTGGCTGTTTACCATATTAAACCCCGACCATACCCTTGCTTCGCAGAATCGAGCTCCTGAAAAATCAAGCGGAGCATAAATATCACTAAAACTAAACTCCGAATCCTGACCAGTAAACCAGCCAAAGCTGCGTGCTACATCAAATACATCATACGCATAGACAGTCTCAACCTCAGGATTATTAATCTTGTTTAGGTCTTTTGAGGTAATTGATTTTATTCCGTCAGCCAGAGGAAAGGTAGTTATCCTTGGGTGGTTGGCATGTCCGGAGATATATCCATCGGGAATGCGGCGTGCAACCCAGACTGCACCCTTTTTGCCCTGTCCTTTTCCTATCAGTTCAAGGATCCAGGCTTCGTTAGCATCTGCTATTGAAAAGGATTCGCCGGAACTGGCATAGCCAAAATCACTTACCAGTTGTGAAAAAGTAGCAATGGCTTCTCGTGCGTTTTTTGCTCTCTGAAGTGTCATGTAAATCAATGAACCATAATCAACAATTGCTGTAGAATCAGCCAGTTCTGGACGTCCGCCGAATGTAGTTTCGCCAATTGATAACTGGTGCTGATTCATATTGCCTACAACTGAGTAGGTATGAGCTTTCTGAGGAATTTTTCCAAGATATTTGCCTGTATCCCATTCATAAACATCAACATATGTACCTGCAGGCCAGTTTTTTGCTGGCCAATAGTATAATTCTCCATATAAAACGTGTGAGTCGGCCGAATAAGTGATCATTACCGAGCCGTCTTTCGATGCTCCTTTTGTTATAAGGAAATTAGTGCAGGCATTGGTCGTTTGTTCCGGCAACATTCCTGAGAGGAGTATAACCAATAATAATGCTAAAATCTTTTTCATATACAAGTATTTAAATATTTGAGATATTTTAAATTAAGGAAACACAAAGGTAGTAACACAAGCAAAATATCAAAGTATATGTCACATCAAATTGAGGGTGTTGATTATGTTTCTTATTTCAACGGGATCAGCTGCCTTTCTTGAGAATTCAGAAATATCCGGCATGCCTCCCATAGTAACTCCCTCTTTTCTGAAATTCATTTCACTTTCTATAATTTTTCTTGCAGTGGAATGGAATTCTATCGCATCGGTTGACTTTGCAATAACTGAAATATTTGAACTGTTAATGCCACTACCGGGCATTATTATGATCCTGTTTCCTGCTTTTTTAATCAGTTGACTTATTAGTTCAATCCCGTCTATTGCTTTATTTTTTTGTCCCGATGAAAGAAGCCTGTGTGCTCCGCTTGTAATTACATCCTCCAGTCCTTTGATGGGATCTGAGCACATATCAAATGCCCTGTGAAATGTTACCGACATTGGCTTAGCGTATTCTATGAGTCTTGCAGTACGGTCAATATCTATACTGCCATCCTGAATTAGCAAACCCAGTACAATTCCATCAACTCCAATTTCTCCGCAACAATCTATATCTCTTCTCATTATATCGTATTCGAGGTCGGAGTACAGAAAATCTCCGCCTCTTGGTCTGATTATAACATTCAATCCGATTGTAAGGTTATTCCTTGCTGAGGAAATGGTTCCGAATCCGGTGGTTGTTCCTCCTTCCATCAGATTGTTGCACAATTCAATGCGATCGGCACCAGCCGACTGGGCAATGATTGCAGATTCGACTGTATCGACACAAATTTCAAGTTTGAATTTCATAACGTTATTTTAAAAATGCTAGCGCGGATTTGTAGTCAGTGCTTCTTATTTATAGGCACGAGTTACAAACTCGCGCCAGCGAAGAAATAAAAGAAGCAAACAGCGAAAAAATTCATTTCCGGATAACCTTTTTTTATAAAAATAGCTTTTTTTTCATTATAATTGTACCACTTAAAATTCTAGACAATGAAACCAACTCTTTTAGTACTCGCTGCAGGAATGGGAACCCGCTACGGTGGTAATAAACAGCTTGATGAAGTAGGTCCTTCCGGTGAAACAATTATTGATTATTCCATTTATGATGCTATCCGTGCCGGCTTCGGAAAGATTGTTTTTGTGATCAGGAGGGATATTGAGGAGCAGGTAAAAGAGAGATTTGTTAAAAAACTGAAAGGAAAAATTGAAGTTGATTATGTATTTCAGGAGATAACCAATCTTCCGGAGGGGGTAAAGGTTAATCCGGAAAGACAGAAACCCTGGGGAACAAGCCATGCCATTCTTGTAACTGTAAGTAAGATAAAAGAACCATTCGGTGTGATCAATGCTGATGATTACTATGGAGTTGAATCATTCAAAATATTACATGATTTTTTAATGAATGACAAGGACCCCAACTGTTACTGCATTGTTGGCTATAAAATGGGAAATACACTTTCAGAGCATGGTCATGTAAACAGAGGCGTGTGCGGGGTTGAGAACGGTCTGCTTAAAAATATTGTAGAAACGCGCCAGATTGAGAAAACAACTTTCGGAGCACAGGCCCCGGGTTCAGATGGATCCATACTTAAATTTACTGGTAATGAGGTTGTATCAATGAATCTTTGGGGATTTAAACCATCGTGTTTTGATTTCCTCGGAGCAGAGTTTAAATCCTTCATAAATAAGAATGGAATGGATCTCAAGGCAGAACTTGATATCCCCACTTCAATTGATAAGTTTGTGAAGAACGGCGAGATTACCATTAAGATATTAATGAGTAATGAGAGATGGTTCGGCGTAACTTATCGCGAGGATAAACCATTCGTTGTCGAGAGTATAAACAAAATGATAGGTAAAGGAGTTTATCCCTCGAAAATAAACTGATTAACAAGATTCGTGAAAAAAGACAGTACTATGTTAGTGAAGGTTTTTTACTCATTATGAGTACTTTGCCTTTGGCATCCTGTCTTGCCTGGTAACGTTCTCTGGCTTCTTCAGGATCAGCGCCTACTGCTATATAAATCTTGGTTCTGTAGTTAATTACAACTTCCTGCATTTTGGAAATGTCAGGTGTTTTAAAGACCATTGGTTTTTTTTCTTGCATGGGGTCAAAGGTAGTCATAATTTTCCGGCTAACCTATTTCCTGGTGCTCTTGGTCTTAACTAAACTGATTTCTGCGTTAATCTGCGCAATCTACGGGAAATTAGAGATTACTATTTCACCATGTAAAATCACAGCTATAAAAACTGCTATTATCCTTATTATCAGTTACTTTTAATGATAAACTGTGTTTCTTTCCCCTGACAAGTCGTTTATCATCAAATCTGTGAATGATGACATTGTTTTTCTGATCATATTCAAAAAGTACCCAATTTCCATCAATTGCGGGTTCATAGGATTTTATTCCCGAAAAATCATCGCCGATCCTTATTCTAATCTCTTTCTTATCAGTTAAGTTATCTCCTGAAACAAGACCATTAGCAGAAATTGAAGGGGATACAGTATCAATACCGATAAAGAAATTACCAAATGAAGATGCCTCTGCAGTAAGGTATCCATCTTTCCAGGTGCTGCTGAGACCATTTTTTTTCAGATCCGCTGAAAGTTGAACAACCATCATTTTTGATTCTTTTCCTTTTGGAACTATCGATGGTTTTATTGAAACTGTAAGCGGTTTATGTAAAGGTGTGAATTTATTATGCAGTGTATGTACTTCAGATAACATCTGACTGTTGCCGGTATTTTTCTTATAGCTAAAATGGATAGTATCGTATAGTGCTCCGGAAGGTATAGTGACTGCAATATTTTCAGATGCGAATCTGTTTGTCCGGTTATAAGGCATTACTTTCAGGTTATTTTCAGTGATCATGGATGAGAAAAGAGGTTTCTCAGATTTTGATTTGACACTAAATGATAAAGTGGATATATTATTATGTGCATCAGAAATAATTACCTGCACCTTATGTACAGTATCGTCATTGAAATTGAAAACACCCCTGTTAACAGCATCTTTATAAGTACTTAACTTGTCGTTCGGAAGTATAAAAGCTCTTTCAAAATATACATTTTCTTTCATATATGTTTCATAGTCAATATGACTGTTTATAAATCTGGATTCATTAAAAGAAAACTGATCCATTACATATTTATAAACCGGCACACTATCAATTCTGAGCTCAATCGAATAGACGGCACATTTATTATAAGCATCGTTCAGAAGATCATAAGCCTTTATCCCAAAACCAGCGAGACCACTGATATTGATTACAATCTCATTTGGTATGTAGTAATTTCCGTTTCCGCCGCTTACGGAGTATTTTTTAATACTCTGAGTATTATTAATATATGAATTTTTGTTTACCGGGTAAATTGCAAGTTTTTCAAATACGGGTAAAATATTATCGCCTGTACCAAATTCAAAAAGAAGCGGATTAACGGGTATCTCACTTTCTGATTTTCGGATTTCATAATGAAGGTGGGGGCCACCTGAGCTTCCTGAATTGCCTGAGTAAGCAATCAAATCACCCTGACTTACCGGAAATTTTTCCCTGCCAGGGAAAAGTGTTACAAGGAAACTCTTTTTATCATATTGCTGTGACCTTACATATTCATCAATTTCCGGAGTAAATCTGTCCAAATGTCCATACACTGTAGAGTAACCTGATGCATGCCTGACGTATAAAGCCTTGCCAAAACCTCCCGGAGAAACACTTATCCTGTATATGAACCCATCTGCGGCAGCAACTACTTCTTTTCCTATAGTTCCCTGTGTCTTGATATCTAATCCGGAGTGATAATGATCAATTCTCAGCTCGCCAAAATTAGCTGAAAGCAGCAGGGGAATTCTTATCGGTGCAATGAAAGTTGAATTATCTTTTGGTTTATCGGATAACGCTGTGAAAAACAATATACTGATTAGACTTAGTCTTATTATAAACATATAAGTGAAAAGTTAGGTATTACAGAGGTGCAAAGCTATAATTCTGTCACAATCAACCAAACTATTTCATTCAAATTTTTGAAAATATCATTAACTATGCTAATTTTGTACTAAAGATTTTATTATGTCCGGGCAGGGTTACGATGAGTTAATAATTTTGAACAGAAAACTTGACGAATTGTTAAACCGGTATAGTGGCCTGAAGTCGGAGGTAGCAGATCTCAGAAACGGGAATGAAGTTTTAAAGGCCATGCTTCACGAACGTGATGAAAAAATAAAAGAATTGGAAAGTAAATATGAAAAGGTTAAATTATCGGGAGCTTTGCTGGGAGATAGCGGAAACGCCCCCGAAGCAAAGAAGAAGATAACAGAATTAGTGCGGGAAATTGATAAATGTGTTGCTCTTTTAAACAGATAAGATATTACAATGGATGATAAACTTTCAATCAGGGTTAATGTTGCGGACAGATATTATCCTTTGAAAGTTGAAAGGGAAAACGAGGAGAAGATCAGGAAGGCAGCAAGGATGATCAACGAGAAAGTGCTGCAGTACAAGCAGCGGTACACCGATAAGGATGTGCAGGATTTTCTGGCCATGGCTGCTCTCCAGTATGTGATCAAACTCACTGAAGAGGAGGAGAAATTGGATAGCGATTATCTTCCTGATGCATTAAAAGAACTGATACTTAAAATAGATTCAGTTCTTGAGACAAAAGAGTAACGGCGTTCTTTCAAATAAAAATTAAATTGCCCGCATTGTTTCTTCATTATTTTTGAAACTCAACATTTAAAACTTTGGAGCAACCCTTAGTTCAGGTAGGACAGGCCTCATCCCGATTCGTCGGGCTTCCGCTTAGGTGCGGAACAGTGGACGTTCGAACTGAATTAGTAGCTCCAGCCATTAAGATATGGGGTTTTATAAAATCTGGAGGAACTTTGCGGGTTTTTTATTATATATATACTAAATACGATTTATAATGACTTTAATAATAGGGACGATAAGTAACGGACTGCTGATAATATTAAGTTTATCAGCTATGGTAATTGGCTTTGGAGCCTCTTACTTTATATGGCAGCTTGCGTTGAAAAACAAAAGCCGGAAAATAATCAGCGAGGCAGAAGCAGAAGCAGAAGTAAACAGAAAAGAGAAAATACTTCAGGCAAAGGAGAAGTTTCTTCAGCTTAAAACAGAGCATGAAAAAGTAATTAATGAAAAGAATAACTGGATAAATCAGGCTGAAAACAGGATAAAACAGAAGGAACAGGCTCTTTCTCAGAAAATTGAAGAGGCACAACGAAAGAAAAATGAAGCTGACGCAATTAAGGAGAATCTTACGAGTCAATTAGAGTTGGTTGAAAAAAAATCTGAAGAAGTAGCCAAAGCCCACAGACAGCAGGTTGAGCAACTTGAAGCTATTTCCGGATTTTCAGCTGAGGAGGCTAAAAATATCCTTATAGAGTCTTTAAAAGAGGAGGCTAAAACAGGCGCCATGTCATATGTAAATGAAATCCTCGATGAAGCCAAGATGACAGCCAACAAGGAAGCCAAGAGAATCGTGGTGCAGACAATTCAGAGGGTGGCAGCTGAAAATGCTATAGAGAATGCCGTTACGGTTTTCCATATTGAATCGGATGAAATGAAAGGGCGTATTATCGGGAGAGAAGGACGTAATATCCGTGCTCTTGAAGCAGCTACAGGTGTTGAGATTATCGTTGATGATACCCCGGAGGCTATTGTGTTATCTGCATTTGATCCGATCAGACGTGAAGTGGCTCGGCTAGCCCTTCATCAGCTTGTTACAGATGGAAGAATTCACCCTGCCAGAATTGAAGAGATGGTTGAGAAAACCAGGAAACAGGTTGAAGAGGAGATTCTGGAGATCGGAAAAAGAACAACCATTGACCTTGGAATTCATGGTCTTCACCCCGAACTGATAAGGTTAATCGGAAAAATGAAATACAGGTCATCATATGGCCAGAACCTTCTGATGCACTCGCGTGAGGTTGCTAATCTTTGTGCTATTATGGCAGCGGAACTTGGACTTAATCCAAAACTTGCGAAGAGAGCTGGCTTGCTTCACGATATTGGCAAAGTGCCTGATGATGAGCCGGAATTGCCACATGCAATTCTGGGAATGAAGATGGCTGAAAAGTACAAGGAGAAACCTGAAATTTGCAATGCTATCGGCGCACACCACGATGAGACAGAAATGACCACACTTCTTGCACCCATTGTGCAGGTTTGTGATGCAATTTCAGGAGCACGTCCCGGTGCGAGACGCGAAGTTGTTGAATCATATATTAAAAGACTAAAAGAACTCGAATCACTTGCATTGCAGTACCCTGGTGTTACTAAAACATATGCGATCCAGGCGGGAAGAGAGTTACGGGTTATTGTAGGTGCGGAAAAAGTCAATGATAAAGAAGCAGAGGGTCTTTCTTTCGAAATTGCTCGAAAAATTCAGAATGAAATGACTTATCCGGGACAAATAAAAATTACTGTTATCCGTGAAACACGTTCAGTAAATTATGCCAAATAATTTTTCACACAATAACATAGGGCATCCGTACAAACGGATGCCTTTTTTGTTTAATAAGCTTTTGAAAACGTGAATGTTTTTTTACCTTTAGAATCTGATAAAAATTAATGAAATAAATGCCACATATCAAACTTCTTAACATAGTGGGAGCGCGCCCACAGATCATTAAAGCTTCAGCAATAAGCAGGGCAATTCGTAATCACTTTTCAGGAGAAATAACTGAGATTATTGTACATACAGGTCAGCATTATGATAAGGAGATGTCTGAAGTTTTTTTTGATGAACTCGAAATTCATAAACCACATTATAATCTGGGTGTCGGGTCTGCAGGTCATGGCCGCCAGACAGCCATGATGATAACAGGAATTGAAGATGTGCTTAACAAGGAGAAACCCGATTGTGTTGTTCTTTATGGTGATACCAATTCTACTCTTGCCGGTGCCCTTGCTGCATCGAAATTGCATTATCCGGTTATTCATATTGAAGCAGGATTGAGGTCGTTCAATAAGACAATGCCGGAAGAACTTAACCGGATAATGAGCGACCATGCCTCCACACTACTTTTTGCACCTACTCACAGTGCGTTTAAGAATCTGATGAAGGAAGGATTCAGACCTGAAAACAGCCCGCCATTTACAGTCGATAACCCGAAGATCTACTATACAGGGGATATAATGTACGACAATTCATTATTCTTTTCCGGTCTGGCAGAAAGCAAGAAATCGGCATTTCTTGAAAAACTATTGGTTGTAAAAGATAATTTTATTCTGGTAACGATTCACCGTGATACCAATACAGATGATCCAAAGCGTCTTGAAGAAATTCTTGTTACTCTGAAAAACCTGAGTGAAGAAAAGAACATTAAACTTGTGATTCCATTTCATCCCCGGACACTCATTTCACTGAAGTCAAGACTTGAAAAACTCTATACTGATCTTTCCGGAAGTCCGTTAATTAAAATAATACCACCTGTTTCATTTCTTGAAATGATACTTCTGGAGAAAAATTGCCGGATGATAATTACTGATTCGGGAGGTGTTCAGAAAGAATCACATTTCTTTAAAAAACCCTGTATAGTTCTCCGAAAAGAGACTGAATGGATTGAACTTGTGAACAATGGAACGGCCCGGCTTACAGATGCCGATCCATTGAGAATCAGATCTGAATTCAACGATATAATTGAGTCGCAAAAAACATTGGAATATCCTGCCTTTTATGGTAATGGAAAGGCTGCAGAATTCATACTCAGGGAGATACTGTTGTTGTTTGAAAAAGAATGATTTTTATTATGTTAAATTCTGTTAATTTTTAGTAATATTGTTTTTTCATTTTCTGATGGAGCGACTATTGAGGGATAAAAGGGTGTTGGTTACAGGCGGAGCAGGATTTATCGGCTCAAATCTTGTCGAGTCATTGTTGCAATCCGGTAATTTCGTTGTATGTCTTGATAACTTCTCAACGGGTAAACGAGAAAACCTAAGCTCCTTTTCCAATAATCAGAATTTCAGACTAATAGAAGGCGATATCCGCAATTATGACGATTGTTTAAGGGCAACCGAAAATATTGATATTGTTTTTCATGAAGCGGCACTGGGATCGGTGCCACGATCGATTAAAGATCCTGTAACCACTACAGATGTAAATATAGGTGGATTTGTGAAGATGCTTTTTGCTTCAAAGGAAGCGGGAGTGAAGCGCTTCGTTTACGCAGCAAGTTCCTCAACCTATGGTGATCATCCTGATCTTCCTAAGGTTGAAGACAAGATCGGATCACCCTTATCACCATATGCAATAACAAAATATGTGGATGAGCTTTTTGCCGACAGCTTTTTCAAAACATATGGAATCGAAGTCGTGGGTTTAAGATATTTCAATGTATTTGGGAGGCGTCAAACCCCGGATGGGGCGTATGCTGCTGTAATTCCGAAGTTTGTGAAATCTTTAATCAAACATGAAGTTCCCCTTATAAATGGCGATGGAAGTGTTTCGCGCGATTTTACGTATATTGATAATGTGATCCAGGCTAATCATCTGGCATCCATAGTTGACAATAAAGAAGCCCTTAACCAGGTTTACAATGTAGCACATGGCGAAAGGACATCACTTAACCAGCTTTTTTATATGATAAGGGAAAAGGCTGGAAAGTTTGATGATAAAATATTAAAGATTGAACCACTGTATGGACCTTCCAGAGAAGGAGATATACCGCATTCTCTCGCCTCAATAAATAAGGCACAGAAATTGCTGGGTTATTCACCTGTTCTCAATGTTGATGAGGGGCTTACTGAGGCATTAAAATGGTACTGGAATAATTTGTAAGGCATCGCGCAAAGAGCATAACGCATAGCGCATAGAGCATAACATAGAGAGCAGAGAGAACAAGGCATTTGGCCAAATTCATAGTGATTAAGAAATTTCTTAATCGTCATATTGTTAGTCATATACAGAAGAATGTATATGTGACTGACGGGGCGAAAGCGTATCATGAAGTATCTAAAATGCGATTAAAAAAGTTATAAGAAGTGAATAAAAATTGCCTCAAGCAACCTTTCACCACAATAATACGTTATAATGTATATCATTCTTAACAAATTTTAACTATATTGGTTCATATTTCAGAAAGATGATCGAACGACTAAAACACAGCACTATAAAAGTTTTTCGAAGACATTCATTACCAAGATGGTTTGTCCTGCTGATCGACATAAGCGCAGTTTATCTCACTTTTTTACTTTCCTACCTGTTAAGGCATAACTTTGAGATAACTCTTTTCAACCCTGCATTTGCAATTGAACAGGGTATTTTAGTGAGTACAGTATATCTTCTGCTGATGCTCCTTTTTAAATCATATTCCGGACTTCTCAGACAAACCACTGTAAAGGATACATTCATAATTGCAGTTACAAATACAGTAGCCCTTATTTTTCTGCTGGTCACTACCCTGATTGGCAGAAATATCGGGATTAATCCTTTGTTTAATATATCGATATCCATTTTACTTATTCACTATGGAACTGTTACTGTTTCACTAATTTTCTTCAGGGTTTTTATTAAGATGTTCTATGTCTTTGTTTCAGTTCCCTCAAGTAATAGAAAAAATGTTCTGATTTATGGTTCCGGGGAGACAGGAATTATGGTTAAGAAAGTAATACATAGTGATCCCCGGAGTAGTTTTCAGCTTAAAGGGTTCATTGATGATAATTCTAAACTTCAGGGTAAAAAAGTTGATGGCTACCCGGTTTATTCTCAACGGGTATTAACCAGGGAGTTTATTGAAGCGGAAGCGATTTCTGTTTTCATTTTTGCTATTAAAGATATTTCAGCCCAGAAGAAAAAAGAAGTTCTGGAGTCAGTGATCGACCTTGGACTGGAAATTCTTGAAACACCAGCATTCGATAAATGGCTGAATGGAAATCTACAGGTAAAGCAATTAAGAAAAGTACAGTTAGAAGACCTTCTTGGCAGGGAACCCATTGAACTCGATCTGAAGAGAATTGGTGAGGGGCTGAAAGGTAAGATTATCATGGTAACCGGAGCTGCAGGCTCTATCGGGTCCGAAATAGTCAGACAGCTTACCAGGTATGATCACAAGTTGCTGGTTTTGGTGGACCAAGCAGAGACTCCTTGTTTTTATCTGAATAATGAACTGACGGAGAAGTTTCCTGATTGCCGCTATAAACTAATTGTTGGTGATGTCACTAACGAGTTGAAAATGGACTTTATTTTCAGGAAGTATCGTCCTGAAATTATTTTTC
>JANNKF010000132.1:0-29092 GCA_031396165.1 Bacteroidales bacterium
GATCATGGTCCTTGTTTCTTCCAGTAAAGCAGTAATTCTCTTGTTTCTGCCTTTCTTAGGAGGAAGAAATCCTTCAAAACAGAATCTTTCACAAGGCAATCCGGAGTTGACAAGTGCAGGGATCAGCGCAGTGGCACCCGGAAGCGTTTCAACAGGGATCTCCTTTTCAACACACGTTCTTACCAGGAGAAATCCCGGATCGGAGATCCCCGGAGTACCTGCATCTGAAATCAACGCAATGGTCTGGCCCTGAAGTATTTTTGAACATACTGCCTCTACACTTTTATGTTCATTATACATATGATGCGATTGAAGCGGTGTCTTTATGTTATAATGGTTAAGAAGTACCCGTGCCTGCCGTGTATCCTCAGCAAGGATAAGATCAACACTGCTTAATACTTCTACAGCCCTGTATGTGATGTCTTTCAGGTTACCTATCGGTGTAGGTACCAGAAACAATTTACTCATTTGAAGGAAGTTTGCGTTTGACCAACTCCAGCAGTTGTTTAACAGCTTCATTCTCAGTATTATCACCGGTATAACTCATTATAACGGCCCTTGCATCGTTAATACTCGCTGCATTTTCCAGTCTTGTTAAGGCCTGGGAATAGGTATCTTTATTACCGTAAAATATCTCCCTTATGTAGAAGAATTTATCGTTTATGCCTATTGCTTCATTCAAACTCGTGAGAGGTTTTGTGTTAATAAATCCTGACAGATCATCATCTGATTTACCTTCTCCAAGCTGTTCATTGAACCTGTTGGAGAGATGACTGAAGGAATCACCGATGATAACATTATCAGATAATTTTTTTACAGTCTCACCGGTTTTTTGCTCATCGGCTTGCGGCTTGCGGCTTGTGGCAACCGGCTTCAGTTTTTCAACCTCTGCCATAGGACTTCGGTCTTCTGACTTCTGACTTCTGACTTCTGGCTCCTGACTTTCTCCTTCCTGCTTAAGAAGCGAAATGACTTCACCTGCGCTCTTACACTTGGCTTTCGCAAGCTCAATCTGAAGAAGAGGCACCCCCGGGTATTTTTTCAGATCTTCGATTATTTCGCGGGCTTCATCGAGATCTCTGATAATTAAATCAATGGTTGCATTGAATTCCATACATTTTGATGTTAATAAAACAAACCATTTTCCTTATTTTGCAAAAGTAACTAATATTCCACAAGTCGTAGTGTTAAAAACACATTTTACACCATGACTACAGACTTTAAATACAGATGGACTTTCTCGAAAATTCGATAGGCGGTAACGGCAGACGGGGATCCATTGAGGTTATTACAGGCTCTATGTTTTCCGGCAAAACCGAAGAGCTGATCAGAAGACTCAGGAGGGCTCAGTTTGCTGGTTTGAAAGTTGAAATATTTAAACCATCGCTCGACAATCGTTACTCTGAGAACAGGGTTGTCTCGCACGATGATAAATCAATCCTTTCAACACCTGTAGATAATTCTTCTGCTATTTTATTACTGGCCGGTGATGTCAACGTTGTGGGTATTGATGAGGCGCAGTTTTTTGACAGTTCAATAGTAGATGTATGCAACGAACTTGCTGATAAGGGAATCAGAATTATTATTGCAGGTCTCGATATGGATTTCATGGGAAAGCCCTTCGGTCCAATGCCTGCTCTTCTTGCAATAGCAGAGTTTGTTACCAAAGTTCATGCTATTTGCATGAGATGTGGAAACCTGGCTCAGTACTCCTTCAGGAAGTCAGAAGAGGCGCAGGTAGTGCTTCTTGGTGAGAAAAATATTTATGAACCTCTTTGCAGAAACTGCTATAATGCAGCTTTAAATAAATAGAAATTGAAAATCCTCTCTTCAGATATTGCCACGATTACTAAAGGTAAATTGTTGGGCCCGGGCGATCTTGTTGTTTCAGACATAGTTACCGACAGCAGACAGCTTATCTTAACAGGAAGACAGCTGTTTATTGCCATAAGAGGAAAAAATCATGACGGGCATATTTACATCGAAAGTCTCTATAACAAAGGGATCAGGATTTTCATTGTAGATTCGGTGCCGGAGAAATTAGCCTCCTTCCCCGATGCTGCTTTTATAGTTACAGGAAACACAGTTGAAGCATTACAGAATATTGCAGAACATGTCAGAAATGATTTTAAATCTACTGTTATTGCGATAACAGGAAGCACTGGCAAGACTGTAGTTAAGGAATGGCTTGCTGATATTCTTGGCATTACCATGCCTGTAATTCGAAGTCCCAGGAGCTATAACTCGCAGATAGGAGTGCCTTTGTCGGTTCTCAGACTTGAAGATAAATATAAACTTGGAATCTTTGAAGCGGGAATTTCGCTTCCCGGTGAAATGCTAAGATTGCAGAAGATAATAAAACCGGATATCGGGATCATAACAAATATAGGCGATGCACACCGTGAGAATTTTCCTGATGATAAAGCTAAAGCCTCAGAGAAACTTCTCCTTTTCAAAGATTCTTCACTAATAGTTTATTGCAGCGATCAGAAGCTTATAGATACTTTAATACTTTCAGATGATAATCTGAAAACAAAGCGACTTATTTCCTGGTCTTTCAATAATAAAAAAGCCCGGATATTTGTTTTAAAACAGGAACTTAAGGATGGTATGACTTCAGTTGAGATGACTTATGATTCATCCACATACAACTTTGTTATTCCTTTCACCGACAGAGCTTCGGTTGAAAATGCAGTTACAGTAGCAGCTGTATGTCTTGCCATGGGAACAGATCCTGAAATAATTTCAGGAGGATTGAAAACACTGGTGTCTGTTGCAATGAGGATGGAGCTGAAGAGCGGAATAAACAATTGCCAGCTTATTGAAGACTACTATAATTCTGACCCTGGTTCGTTGGGGATGGCCCTTGAATATCTGAAAACGCAGAATGGAAGAAAACCGGTCCTTATATTATCAGACTTTGTTCAGAGCGGAAGGGATGAAAAGGAGCTTTATGGCGAAGTTGCACAATTGATAAGGAAAAGCGGTATCGAAAAGTTCATTGGCATTGGTAAGCTGTTATACGAAAACAAGGATCTTTTTGAAAAAAGTGCAATATTTTTCAACTCCACACAGGAGTATGCAAACAGTTTTAACAGCAATGATTTCAGGAACGAAATTATTTTATTGAAAGGAGCCAGGATTTTCGAACTGGAGAAAATCGGAAAACTACTTGAACAACAGGTACATCAAACAGTATTGGAAGTTAATCTCGATGCAATATCACATAATCTCAATGAGTTCAGGAGTCATCTGAACCCGGGGACCCGCATCATGGCAATGGTTAAGGCTTTCGCCTATGGGGCAGGTCCTGCCGAGATCGCTGCATTACTCGAATATCACAGGGTAAGTTATCTTGCCGTTGCATATGCAGACGAAGGGGTTGAACTCAGAAATGCAGGCGTGAACCTGCCAGTGATGGTAATGAATCCGGATCCATCTTCTGCTGATCTGATTATAAAATATTCGCTGGAACCTGAGATATACAGTTTTTCTTCTTTTGAAAAATTCACAAATGCAGCTTCAAAGCATGGTCTTTTGAATTATCCTGTTCATATTAAAATAGATACAGGCATGCACCGCCTTGGGTTTATGCCAGAGGAGATTCCGCTTCTGGCAGAAAAGATAACAGCATCCGAGTCAGTTAAGATTATTTCTGTATTTTCTCACCTGGCAGCTAGTGAGGACCCTGCTTTTGATAACTTCACACATAAACAGGTGAAAGTGTTCCTGGAGGCGGTCGGAATAATCAATAAATCAGTAAATTACCCTTTTATTCGGCATATTCTTAATTCCTCGGGAATAGTTCGTTTTCCACAGTATCAGTTCGAGATGGTGCGGCCAGGAATAGGAATGTATGGAGTCGGTAGTTTTGAAGGTCTTTCACTCAAGACAACCAGTCGTTTTAAGAATAAAAATTAGCAGGTAAAAAATATCAGAGCAGGGGAGCCTGTCGGGTATGGGTGTGCTGATATGTCGGAAGTTGACAGAAGGATAGCTATTCTGCCGGTAGGCTATGCTGACGGTCTAAGCCGTAAGCTCGGAAACAGGGTAGGAGAGTTTTTTATCAGGGGTAAAAGAGTACCCATTATAGGAAATATCTGCATGGATATGTGTATGGCTGATATTACTCATTCAAATGCTGCAGAGGGTGACGAAGCAGAAATTTTCGGTGATAATATAACCATAAGTGAGATTGCTGAAAAGTGTCAGACGATACCATACGAAATACTTACATCCATCCCGCAGAGGGTGAAAAGAATTTTCTACCGGGAATAATCAGCCGAGCTCACTAATATGCTCGAGGTTTAACGGATCAAGCAAAGTGATCTTTCTTCCTTTAATACCTATAATTCCTTCTGCCGACATTATTGAAAGTGTGCGGATTGCATTTGATGTGGTCATATTGGAAAGGTTTGCAATATCCTCTCTCGAAAGTGCTATTTGAATTGTACTGCCATCCTCCTCATAACCATAGGTGTCGCGTAATAGCAACAGCGATTCTGCAACACGTCCCCTGATATGTTTCTGTGAAAGAGAAACTGTTCTGTTATTCGCAAATACAAGTTCGTCAGAGAGATGCTTTATAAATTTCAGTGCCAGGTCGGCATTCTTTTTTAAAATTTTAGTCAGTGAGCTTTTCTCCAGTAAACAGATTGTACAATCCTCTATGGCAGATGCTGATACCGGCCAGGGGTGATCACTAAATAGCGCCTTGTATCCCATGAATCCGTTTTGTTTTACCATTTTAACTATTTGTTGCCGTCCTCCGACTCCCTCTTTAAATACCTTTACTTTTCCTGAGGCCAGACATATCAGTCCACGTGATTTTTCTCCCTGCCTGAAGATCTGATTTCCCCTTTTGAAATGAACAACTGTATGATTTTCGGCTATGATCTCTTTGTCTTTTTGATTTAACCCCTTGAAAATGGAAGTCGGACCATCAAGACAAACTTCAATGTACGGATTATTATACTGCATGAATTTATTATGTTAAAAAGCATGTAAATGTAATAAAAGAATTTAATAAATGCTAAATTAACATTTTTTAACATATTCAGTTACAAGGAGTTGAATGATAAGCTCATCTGTTTTTTAGTTTATTCAAAAACTAATACCTCGCAACCAGTGGCATTCTTCTTCCTGCTCCGAATGCTTTGGAAGAGATCCTTAGAACAGGAGGAGCCTGGTACCTTTTATATTCGTTGAAGTTTATCAACCTTATGACCTTAAGCACTGTTTCACTATTAAATCCGTCTGATATTATCCGTTCTGCAGGTTTCTGCAATTCAATATACTGATAGAGTATTGAATCAAGAGTATTATAGTCGGGAAGGGAATCAGAATCAAGCTGGTCTGGTCGCAATTCTGCCGAAGGGAGCTTCTTAATTATGTTAAGGGGAATGATATCTGATTTTCTGTTGATGTATTCTGCCAAACGGTAGACATCAGTTTTATATACGTCTCCAATTACAGATAATCCACCTGCCATGTCACCATAAAGAGTCCCGTATCCGACCGCAGCTTCACTTTTATTAGACGTATTCAATAGAATATTTCCGTACTTGTTCGAAACAGCCATGAGCAGAACCGCTCTCACACGTGCCTGTATATTTTCTTCCGTAACGTCATTTTCTTTACCGTTAAAAAGAGGGGTAAGTACATTCTCAAAAGCAGTAAATGGCTTTTCAATATTTACTATGTCATATTGAACCTTTAAATTTTTTGCGAGGATGACTGCATCATTCACAGAGTGGTCTGATGAATATCTTGAAGGCATGAGTAACACCCTCATATTTTCGCTTCCTAAGGCTTCAGCGGCCAGACAGAGGCATATCGCCGAATCGATGCCTCCTGAAAGACCAATGATTCCTTTCTTCAGGCCTGTTTTCCTGAAGTAATCACTGATGCCTGTAACCAATGCCATATGTATCAGTGCAATTGTTTCCTCTCTTTTATCGGCAGATCCTGTAGCTTCTGATAAAATTTCTTCAGTTGAAAATGTTTCAACAGCTTCTTCAAAAAAGGGAAGCCTTCTGATAATATCACCTTTATAATTAATTATCATCGAGGCACCGTCGAAAATCAGTTCAGTATTCGCACCGGTCTGATTAACAGTGATTACCGGCAGATTGTACTTTGTAGCTTTAGACCTGAAAATGTTCTCTTTTGCCTCAATTTTTGAGTATGAGAAAGGAGATGCAGAAATATTTATCAGGATATCAGGATTCTCCTTAGAAAGGATTTCCATAGGAGAAACCGTATATAGTCGTGCTCTTTCGAACTCATTATCGAAAGGCTGTTCATCCCACAGATCTTCACAAATCGTAAGTGCCACTCTTAATCCCTTAAAAGAAAAAGTGGAAAATTTGTTTTCAGGTTCAAAATATCTGTATTCATCAAAAATGTCATATGTCGGAAGCAGAGATTTATTGACACTGAATATAATTTTCCCTTCGGATAGCACCAGTGCAGAGTTATAAAGTTTCTTCCCCTCCGGGTTTTTATTGAGTGTCGGGGAGCCAACTATTGCGGTAATTCCGCGGCATTCATTCGCAATTTCTTCAACTGTCTTATTGCATTTTTCAATAAAATCATGACGGTCGAGAAGATCGAGCGGGGGATAACCGGGAATGCAGAGCTCTGAAAAGATGATAAGATCGGACCTCTCTGATTTGGCTTTACTTATAGCATTGCAAATCAGCGTTTTATTTCGGTCAAAGTTACCGATGTGATAATTCAGTTGTGCAACAGTAATTCTCATTTATACCAGTTAAAAAATGACCCCTAGCCTGAAACTGAGCAGTTTATGGCTAACCTTATCTCTTAGCTGATCTCCATTGTCCTTTGTAATATCAAGAAAATTATTATCAAAGTTGAGTCCGAAGACCATTGCTGTTGTTCCACCTAATGAGTATTCAATACCCGCAGTAATATGATACGACATGTTGAAAAACCTTAATTCACTTGTGGCCGTTTCACGCTTAATATCTAATGAAGGAATGTCTGCCTTCCCACCGATAACCACCTTAGGGTCAAGACCGAGATCTGTGAAAAAAGTAACATAACCTATCTGATTGGTCTGCATTTTTATACCAACAGGTATAGAAAGGTATTGTATCTTATAAACCACTGCTTCACCAGGCAGAACGGTTGCCTGCTTATATTGGATATTCGCAAACTCCATTACAGTCGTATCACTGCTGATGAGTCTTCCCCCGGCATTAAGCAGACTAATTCCGGTTGAAAATGAGTAGTTCGGGGTGAAGTACTTGTTAAAAGTTAGTCCGAAATTGAATCCGGGTCTTGCACCATCATTCTTTGTCTCTCTGATATCTGAAGCAAACCATCCTATTACCGGATCGGCATGTACTCCAAAACTTATCCTCTCCTGAGCATTAGAAATAACCGGAGTGAGGATGAGAATTACCGAAAATATGAATTTCATTAATTCTGAAATGGTACTTCGTTGTTGTTTCATATCTGTTTTTAATTTTGTATTATGAAAATACATTAATTAGAAGTTTTGCCACAAAGACGCCAAGACGCGAAGAAAAAACATTTAACCCCTAATGGATGTAAGTTCTGTGAAACTTTTTGCCTTCGTGCCTTTGTGCCTTGGTGGCAAGAAAAAAACCATGAACCTATTGCAAAATAATCTCTTTCAGAGACTGCTAAATTAACAAATATTACGCGAACTTATTGTGTCGTATTAAAGAGATGCCTAATAACCGAAAAGTTGCTTATTTTTGAAATGTTTTAAGAGAAAAAAATGAAAACCAGGCTTTCTTCATTTGTATTACTGATTATTATACTGTCAGCTCTGACATCCTGTAAGGAGAATCATTATAAAGTAAACCTATCATCGGTTAATGCAGATATTGATGTTAAAAGGCTTGAAATGGATCTTTTCAGGCTGAATCCTGAGGTAATTATCGATTCCCTGCCTTACATAAAACAGAAATATGGAAAATTTCTGCAACTCTTCAGTTATGTAATTAATACCGGAGTTGTTACTGATTCAGCTTTTGGCGATTTTCTTGTAAGGTTCTGTACTGATAAACAGAATAATGATGTCTTTTTGCTTACGTCAAAACTTTATCCCGATACAGAAGAAATTGAGGAAAGGCTGAAGCAGGCATTCACAAATTATCGCTATTATTTCCCTTTGAAAAGCATTCCTGATGTATATACTTGTATTACAGGATTTAATAATAGTATTATTCTCGGTGATTCTGTACTTGGAATTAGTCTCGACAGGTATCTTGGAGCCAATTGTGAATACTATGCCAGGCTGGAGATCTATAATTATATTGCCGCTAATATGACCCCGGCGAATATTATACCCGACTGCATGTATGCCTGGGGAGCTTCAGAATGGGCTTTTTCTGCAGTGCAATATTCTGCTGAGAATGTACTGTCAGAAATGATACATGAAGGGAAGCTGAAATATTTTGAAAAGTGTATGCTTCCTGATACACCTGATGAACTGATATTCGGTTTTAACCCTGAGCAGATGAAATTCTGCAGAAATAATGAAAGTCAGATGTGGGAGTACCTTATTGAAAATGACCTGCTGTTTAATACCGACAAATTTACGATAAGGAAACTTACCGGGGAAGCGCCCTTTACAAGTTTTTTTACAAATGAATCTCCCGGAAAAGCTGCTGTATGGATAGGATTCAGAATTGTTGAGGCATATATGCTCAAAAACAGTACTGAAGAAAGCCGAAATGGGGTATCGCTGGAAGATCTAATGACAGACCCTGATGTGCAGAAAATCCTTGAGAAGGCAAAGTATAGTCCTCAATAAAAAAACAGGGACATACCCTGGCATGTCCCTGCTTTATTTGTAAGATATGCTTACTATGCCGGATGTATTGCCTCTACAGGGCAAACATCAGCACATGCACCACAGTCAGTGCAAATATCAGCATCAATTTTATAGATATCGCCTTCTGAGATTGCTTCAACAGGACACTCATCGATGCATGTTCCGCAAGCAGTACAATCGTCATTAATTTTGTAAGCCATTTTTAATATTTTTAAGTTCGTTAATTACAATTAGTGCACAAAATTACCTTTATTTTTTTAATTGAAAAATAAACATGATAAATATATCCATTTAATCGTCTCATTTTATTGCCAGGGCATCATTCCTGAGGTAAGGGAGAAAATTCAATTAGAAGTCAAGACTAAATGAGAGATAGAATATTCGCGGAAGGATATAGTTGTTTTCGATACCCCAGGCCCAGTCGGCCCTGACAAAATATCCGAAAAGCTGAGCCCTTGCCCCTGCTCCGAAACCCACTACTATTGGTTCCCTGTTTGAATCGAGTGTAATTGTTATGGGGCCACTAACAATTTTCTCAATGTCGTAACCATTATTTCCCGACCATGGTGATTTGCCAGACCATGCAGTTCCAATGTCGCCGAATCCTACAACCTGAAGGCTGTTGAGGAAATTGGATTTTAATGGATGACCGGCAAAATATCTGATAAATGGCCATCTTATTTCACTGTTTATCATGGCGAAATTGTTTCCGTTTCTTACATTCTGGGTGAAGCCCCTCATATTTGTAGCAAGTGCCTGGAATCCGTAATTTACATTTGGAGTTACCGGAATGCTATTATCGAACATCGGATACTTGTTAAAAAGATACCCCATCCAGTTGTCGACGCCTCCGAGATAATAAAAAAGTTTTGTGGGTCCGAAAGAGCTGCTTGCTGCAAATCTGTTTGCCCAGATAAGTTCCCTGTGAATTCTTGTGTATTTTCTGAAATCCACTCCGACAACAAACATATCTGATTTCTTCTGGGTAAGTTCCTTATAAAATTCACCAAATACCTTAAAGCGTGTTCCAAAATAGATATTCACTGATCTCTTTCGGGTGTTATCATAAATGACTTCTGCTTTTAGGCTTGCCCAATGCTTGGACGTATTCTTAACATTGAGCGTAGCAATATCATCAGCAAGAATAACATGCTGGTCCAATCTGTATGAAACCGTTCCCTTAAGGGCCAGTACCGGAGTTATAGGTTTGGCATATGAGAGGTATACGTTGTGTGAAAAGGACTTGAAATAGGCAGTGTCGAAACTATTATAAGCCTGTCTGTGGAAAATAAGTTGTTTGTCAAATTTACCTTTAAGATTCTCAACGCTAAGCAGGTATTCATTGCTGTCGAAGTTTCCAGAGAACCTGAATCCTCCGGTAATTCTGTAATTTTCGAACAGGTCAATTGTTCCGAACCTTGTTAGAATATTAACACCGGGATTAAAATACGGGGCCCCTCCGCTATAAACCTGGTAGGAATTATTAAGGAAGCTGAAGTCGACCTGATTTGCAACATAATTATTATAAAAAGAAGTCTCATAAATCCTTATCAGGGGGAGTCTTATCCGGCCTGTATCAAGATCTATATCCATATAATCTTTGCGCCATAACTGGTCGTAATAATTCTGTTTCTCCTTTTCAAAAATATAATGATTTATGTCAATCGGTTCATTTGTGATATAATATTCATAGAGAGGTTTGGTAAGTGTATCCCTTCTTTTCTTGTCCTCAGCCACGAGCCATTGCCTGAGTTGTTCAATGCTGTCTGCTTTATGCAGCAACCGTGTCCTCTCTTTTCTGAAGGTTGTGTTTGTGAGATCGCCTGCCTTCAGTGTTTTCACCTGGCTTAGCAGTCCTTTTCTCAGAACATACTTCCTGTTTTTGAAAAATAACTCCCCATAAGTATCCGACCCATTTACAACTGACTGATTGATTATGTTCCGGTCGTAGTTACTGACAGGAAGCGAATTAATAAAATGTCTGTAATGAGTTGTAGTATCAATATAGCTTATGGTACTGTCAAAATTTCCGATGTACCTGTTGAAAATTCCATTTTGGTCGCCGAGATAGGTAATCTTGTTTTTGGTGACACTGGAAGGTTCAAACCTGTCAATGTATTTCCCTTCGGAAAGCCTGACCAGCAGATTGTTTTTTGAACTTAGACTGTAAGTAAAGAGATCAAAGTTTTGTGCCAGCTTTTCGAAAGGGTCTGCACTGTTCGTAATGGTGTCTGAAATCCTGTTTGATGAGAAGATGATTTTGTCGGGAGTATCTTTCAGAAACGAGGGATGCAGATCATCAGGCACATCACGCGTTATCTGCTCGTTGGTCCCGGAAGCAATTGTATGTATGTAAATATCTGTTATTCCGTCTTTTACTGCAGATAATGCAAGACGTGACCCTTCAGGAGCATATGAAAAATCCAGAACCTTGTCGAAATAGAGCAGGTTACGCTTTTCTGTCGTTTTTTCAGTTACCCGGTAGAAATACATAACCATATCGGCCTTTTCGTCAGTAATAAATGTAAGGATTCTTCCCGTTGGATGCCAGGCGATTACGGGGTATGTATTATCCGTAACCTGTTCAAACCTTGGCTCTGCCCTGAATATAATTTTTTGTTTCCCGGTCGCCTGATTATAAAGCCAGATGCGCTTCCGGCCCCAGTCATTTGTGACATAGGCAATATAATCGTTTCCGGGACTTACCCTGACCTGTTGTATTATCTGCTCTTTTTTAGATTTGCGGAATGTGTTCTCATCGTCAGGCGGTAAGTCGCTGCCACCCGTATATTCCTCATTGTAGAATGCCTTCCACTCCTTGAGTATATCTTTAAGATCCTGTCCCATGACGAACAGGAAACCATCGTCAACATTCTTATATATTTTTGTAAGATAGATAATATTAGGGATCAGGGCATCACCGTATTTTTTGCCAATAAAACGCCAGAATGACTGGCCGGCATCCAATGCATCATCATATTCGAGATGATTTATGTTTTTATACTTTCCTGATTTAAATCCATCCTTTACCCTGTTCTCAGCTTTATAATCCCAACCGTAAGCAACATAGCGTATCAGACCTTTTATATACCAGTCGGGCATATATATTATTGAAGAACTGGATATCCTGTCCTTAACATCTGCATTGTAAAGCATTTCGTTGATTATTACCTCAGTAATTGAGGCAGCTATCTGTCTTTCATATGCAACATGGTCGCCCTCATAATAGAGCATTACCTTGTTTTTTATTATCCTGCTGAATCCTCCTGTGTTATAACTGTCTTCCTCAAAAGTTACAAGGCCAACATTGGATTGCTTGTACTCTGCATTCTTGTTATAAATAAGAAATATTATTCTTTTCTCGAGAGTGTAATCAAAATAGTCTTCGATTTCTGCGAGCTTTTTTGTGGCATAATCAGCAGTAAACTGAGCCAGATCGCGTCCGTATTCATTGAAATAGCAATCAAAATCCTCAAAACGGTAATAAGACCAGTAGTAATCAAAGTACTGAACCTTATTCTTTCCAAATGTCATTTGGTGTCCGTTATAAAACTGAGCACCGGCATTTAGAAAAAATGCACTCGCTATAGCAGTGATTATCAGTTTTTTGACGAATTTCATTCTAGATACTTAAAGAGAAAACAGGATTATAGATTAACAAATATTGTTCCAATTCATTGCATTCATTCAGCAAAACTAATGATAATCTGTTTTAAACTATCTAAAAACATTAAACTTTATTATTTTTACAGCTGCTGTCAGAAGAGTTAGTTCGGCTCGGTTTTTGACATACATGATGCAACCAAATTTGGATTGTTATTGTTATATAAACGAATCTGGCAACATAATAATATGGGTATTTAACATATATGTATAAGTGCAAAGTAATATATTTTAATTTCTATCAGATATGAAAACGAATCTTTCAATCGCAATTTTGTTAATGATCTCACTAAGCCTGAGCGCACAACTTGCTGTTACTACAATGCAGTTGACTGAGAATCAACATGATTTTGGTGTCTTCAATGAGGAGGCAGGACCACAAAAATATGATTTTATCATTACCAATACGGGTAGAGAACCTCTTGTTATTCAGAATGTTGTTGCATCATGTGGTTGTACAACTCCGGAATGGACAAGGCAGCCTATTCCAGCAGGAGCTAAAGGGAAACTAACAGCTATTTATGACCCAAAAGATCGTCCCGGGCCATTTAATAAGACTTTATCTGTCTACACGAACACAAAACCAGAGGTAACGGTTATTGTGATAAAAGGGGAAGTAAAACCGCGTGAAAAAACCGTTGAAGAGCTATTTACATTTGCTGCAGGCAGTGTAAGGTTTGAAAGCCCGCAACTCGCTTTCACCAATGTAAAAAAGACAGAGAAAAAAATAAGGGTTATGCCGGTTATTAATACCTCTGCTGCTCCTGTTAAGATTGAATTTGATCAACTACCTGCCCATCTTTCTCTAAAGGCAACCCCGGAAACACTTAAGCCCGGTCAAAAGGGACTTGTTGAGGGAACTTATGATGCCACAAAGAATGCCAGCTGGGGAAATGTCAGCGATATGGTAAAAGTAAAACTGAATGGAGTTGTTCAGGAAAACGTATATTACTATGTTTCTGCGAATCTTGTTGAAGATTTCTCTTCAATGTCAAAAGAAGCTATGCTGAATGCGCCCGTTTTCAAACTCGAATCAAATGCTTTTGACCTCGGTAAGATAAAAGGCTCAACTCAGAATGATGTTGAATTCAAGTTTACTAATACAGGGAAAAATGACCTCATTATTCGCCACGTGCGTGCTACTTGCGGCTGTACTGCCGTTCAACAGGGTAACCAGGGTGTAGGTATCAAACCAGGAGAATCAAGTTCAATAAAGGCTACATTTAATTCCGGTGGTTATTCAGGGAAAGTTACCAAGGCAATCTATGTTTATTCAAATGATCCTAAGAACTCTGAAGTTGTACTCATGCTGAATGCTGATGTCGAGCAACCGGCTGTCGCGAAATAGCGCCCTGATTGTCCATGAGGGCATTTCTCAACCCCCTAATGTTAATCCTGATGTATTCTCAGGTAAGGGAAAGAAACGGCGAAAAAATTATTCTGTTGATGAGTATGTTTCCGGGATCATTTCCGGAAACATTACTATTTTAAGTCAGGCTATAACTCTTTTGGAAAGTTCCCGTTCAGATCATTACGACACGGCGCAGATAATAATTGAGAAATGCCTCCCTTACAGTACCAAATCCTTACGAATCGGAATTACAGGTGTGCCAGGTGCCGGGAAGAGCACATTTATTGAAACTTTCGGGCTGTTACTCACAGGATTCGGAAGAAAGCTTGCTGTACTCACCATTGATCCCAGCAGTGAACAGACCAAGGGTAGTATTCTGGGAGATAAAACAAGGATGGAAAAGTTAAGTAACCATCCCTGCGCATATATACGTCCTTCTCCCGCAGCCGGAACGCTGGGTGGAGTTGCACGAAAGACCAGGGAGACAATCATTCTATGTGAAGCCGCAGGGTTTGATACTATATTAGTTGAGACAGTTGGGGTAGGGCAGTCTGAAACAGAGGTACACTCAATGGTCGATTTTTTTCTTCTGCTAATGCTTGCAGGTGCAGGTGATGAGCTTCAGGGAATGAAGCGGGGAATTATGGAGATGGCTGACCTGGTTGCAATTACAAAAGCCGATGGAACAAATAAGCTGATTGCAGAAGGTGCCAGAGCTTCCTTCCAGAATGCAATAAATCTTTTTCCACCAAAGCCTTCTGGATGGCGACCCAGGGTAATAACATGCTCGGCACTTAAAGACACTGGTATAAGGGAACTATGGGATGTCATTCTCGAATATGTCAAAATCACCTGCGAGACTGGGTTTTTTGAGGATTTCAGAAAACAGCAGGCTATAGTAAGAATGCATAATACTATTCTGGAGTATCTACGAACTTCATTTTACAGCAATGAAGATGTAAAATCGATCCGGAAAGAGATTGAGGATCAGCTGACAGAGGGTTCCATAACATCTTTTCAGGCAGCAGTAAGGTTGCTTGACAAATATTTCAAGAGATAACCGGGATAAGCAATAATTTATATCTTTGCCCGAATCAATTCAAATTTAATCCGACACAAAATAAAATTATTAATCATGAAAAAACTCTCTTATCTGCTTGCAGTTGCTTTTCTGATGGCGGCATGTTCTTCTGAACCACATTATGTAATTAAAGGAAAAATTGAAGGATCAGACACTATTACTTTCTATCTTCAGAAAAGGGAATCCGGAAAGATGATTTCAATTGATTCTGCTATCTCTGATAAAGGTAACTTCACAATGAAAGGTGGTAAAGTGGACTTTCCTCAAATGATGTACCTTCTTGCCGGGACTACAAGAAAACGTGCGCAATTCTTCATTGAGAACTCAGAAATGACTATTACCGGAACTCTTGATTCGTTGTTCAAGGCTATAGTAACCGGATCAAAGACTGAAGATGAGTATCAGAGCTTCATACTCTCAAATAAACCTCTAAGCAGCCGGTACTCAATCGCATATACAGAATACCAGTCAGCTAACAGGGCCGGAGACACAGCAAAAACAGCTGAGATTGAAAAACAGCTTGACGCACTTCAAAAAGAAATGACTAATCTGCAGAAGACTTTTGTGAAGAGCAATCCTGCATCATATGTAACTCCTACCATGCTGTCGAGTATGGCATACGAAATGGAACCAAATGAAATTGAAGCGGCTATTAATGAATTAGATACTGCAGTTGCTGCTACACCACTTATGAAATCGCTCAAAGAGAGGGTGCAGGTAATGAAAGCTGTAGCAGTTGGCCAGAAAGCTCCTGACTTTACAATGAACGATGTTGATGGAAATCCTGTAGCTCTCTCCTCAAAGTTCGGAGCCAAACTCCTCCTTGTCGACTTCTGGGCTGCCTGGTGCGGTCCCTGCCGTCAGGAAAACCCTAATGTTGTGAAAGTATATACTGAATTCAATAAAAAAGGATTTGATGTTTATGGAGTATCGCTCGATCAGGAAAAAGAAGAGTGGATTAAGGCTATAGCTGATGATAAACTTACCTGGACACATGTTTCAGATCTTCAGTACTGGGCTAGTGCAGCAGCAAAAATGTATGCAGTAAATGCTATTCCTGCTAACTTCCTTCTTGACGAGTCAGGAACAATTATCGGAAGAAACCTGAGGGGTGAAGATCTCTATAACAAGGTTAATGAGATACTTGGCGTGAAAAAGTAGGCGTGAGGCGACTGGCTTCAGGCATCAGGTATAAAATATAAAAGGCTGACTCAGAAATGAGCAGCCTTTATTTTTATTCCGTCTTCGTTATCTCCTCAAGAATAAACCCGGTCCCTCTTACAGTGCGAATGTCAATATTTTTGTCTTCAGAAACATATTTCCGTAACCTGCTGATGAAAACGTCCATGCTTCGTCCCAGAAAATAATCATCTTCTCCCCAGATCTCGGTAAGGATATCTTCGCGTGCAAGAACTTTATTTTTGTTGATAATGAAATACTTAAGCAGTTGAGCTTCTTTCAGTGTAAGTTTCTCTTTTGTATTCCCGCTTGTAAGTTCAAGTGAATTGTAGTTAAGAACCGTATCTGATACTTTATACTCATCGTTCGAAGAGGAGTAAGCCCTTTTAAGAATATTATTGATCCTCAGTATAAGAACTTCAGGGTCAAATGGTTTTGTTATATAATCATCAGCGCCAATTTTAAGTCCGCGTACAATATCTTCTTTAAGACTCTTTGCGGTAAGAAAAATTATAGGAACAGATGGCTGCGCCGCTTTGACTTTTTCGGCAAGGGTGAACCCGTCCATTTCCGGCATCATTACATCAAATACACAGATATCAAATTTACCCTGATTAAACAGTTCCCACGCCTCTTTTCCGTCGCGGCCCAGAGTTACATCAAACCCGCTGATGGAGACATACTGGCTTAAGATATTTCCAAAATCCCTGTCGTCTTCAGCTAATAAAACTTTCATATTGAAGTATGTTAATTAGATATTATTACAGTAAAGATACAACTATTCAGACTTAAATATATCAGATAATCTGGATATTCCGTTTTCATTTATAGCTTCGATTCTGAAATAATAAGTTTCCTCATTATCCATTGATTTAAGCCAGTACTCATTTGTTCCGTACACCATAATTGAGTTATATAGTTTATCAGGAGCAATTCCCAAATAAATATTATATCCATAGGCATTATCAACTGCTTTCCATTTCAGCCATGCACTCCGTTTGTCAGTTCCTGTCCTCAGCACTGTGAAATTATTAACAGTACAGGGCAGAGTACCATTTCCTTTGCCAAAAACGCGTAATCCGCTGACAGCAAATTTACCCGTGGGTACATGAATATTCTCCAGCTTTACAAATCTTGACTTAACTGGCTCTGACAGATCAATATAATCGTGGGGTACATCAGTTGTGTTTTTACTCTTATCTGTAAGAAGTATCCACTTTTTTCCGTCAACTGAGGAGAATAATTTATACTGGTGATAGATGTTTGTCTGTTTTCCCATTAGTTCTGCATCCTGATCAGCGTAATTGATCTGGATTGCCCTGATTTCTGTTATTTCACCAAGGTCGGTTGAGATCCATTCTCCGGGATTTCCGGTAGCAGCTGACCAGTAGCTTCTGATTGATTCATCTACAGCATTATTAGCAGGGTAACCTGCCAGTGATGAAGAGACCTGAACCGGTTTATTGTAGTTTAACAGCATCCACCCGGTAAACCTGCTTTCCAGATGATCTGTTTTTCCTTCGGGAAGGTAATGCGGATAATCACCGAATGCAGTATTGCAATACATCACATCATCTTTGTCGAAACCAGCCGGCCATAAACCGAGTCGTCTTTCAAAGCTGTTTTTCACTGAAATTGCTATTGTGCTGACATGCCAATAGTTATTCCATTTATCCTGGAAAGTGGCACCATGCCCGGCTCCCCTGGCAAAACCCCCGGGTTTAAATGAAAGAGGAAGCGACTGATGGACAAATCCACCCAAAGGCTGGCCAGATACAGCAACCCCGTCAGCATAGCCGCTGAATTCAGTGCCCGGAGCCCCGTACTGAAGATAATATTTGTCCTTATATTTTGTCATCCAGGCACCCTCAATGAATGGGTTAAGGAAAGTATTATCAGAATATTCTCCGAAACGCTGCCATCCATACCGCTCATCATTAAGCAAAAGCAATTCCCGTCTGGCACCAATCGGACTAAAAGTTTTTCTGTTAATCTCAATTCCATAGATGGGATACGAATTACTGCTTCCATTATACATAAAGAGTTTTCCGTCGGTGTCAGTAAAGAAATCCGGATCCCATCCACCAATCTCAAAGGAATCGACAACCTCTTTCCATATGTTTCCTTTCGGGTCGGTACTCATCCATATTGGGAAGTTCTTTGAGTAGGTCGAACCGAAAGCCAGAAGTGTATCTCCCTGGACCCATACGGCCGGCGCACACAGATCATCATAAACTTTATGGTATGGCTTAAGGAATGATTTTGAGACGAAATTCCAGTGATTAAGATCCGGGCTCCACCAGTATCCCCATTGATTTGTTGAGAAGAGATAATAGTCACCCTTAAACTGCACTATAACCGGATCGGCAGTCGCCCTGTGTTTCCCGAATACCGTAAAATCGGGTATGGGGCAATAACCATAATCGAGGTTAATAGGATTACAGTAGGTTTTCTGTGCCGATAAGTCTGCACTGAATAAAATCAGCAACCCCAGTATAATATAATATCTTAACCTGGTCATGATATATTCGGTAATGTAATTGTAAAGGTACTTCCTTTCCCCTGTTTGCTGCTCACAGTTACATCACCACCGTGAGCCACCGCAATCTTCTTAACATAGTATAGCCCTAGTCCTAATCCCTTGAATTTATGTATGTTCCCTGTGGATGCCCTGTAAAACTTATCGAAAATATGTTTCTGGTCCAGCTTACTGATTCCGATTCCATTATCAGAAATGCTGATTGTGACGTTACCTTCAGCAACTGAACCTTCAATTTCTATCTCTGGTACCTTATCAGAATACTTTACTGCATTTGAAAGCAGGTTATTTATTAATGTTGTGAAGTATACAACATCCAGATCAATTTTTTTCCCGCTGAAGTTGTATTTTTCAGAAATTGTGGAATTATTACCTCCTCCAGATTTAAAACTGAAAACAACATCATTCATCAACTCTTCAATATCAACAGTTTTTTTATCCAGTTGAAACTGAGTCCTTTCCCACATGCTTATTTCAAGTATCATATTAATAAGCTGATTGAGATGGACACTCTGCTTGCCAATAAGTTTAGCCGTTTCAAGAATTTTGGCTTCATTGGTTCTTATCTGAACCATTTCAAGAGTTTTACCAGCAACTGTTATTGTGGAAAGGGGAGTTTTTAACTCATGAGTCATGTTATTTATAAAGTCGGTTTTGAGGTTCGAAAGCCGCTTCTCCTCAGAAAGATTCCGGTAGGTTATCATAAACATAACTCCGACCAGTATAATACTTATTGTGCTCAGACCAAGTGAAGAAGAGGTCTCTTTCATGATTGTTTTCTGCTTTTCAGAAAAGTCGATATAGCACTCAAAGTCAAGCCGGTAAAAGTTGCTTTCAGAACGATCTCCCTTTACAAGTATCTCCGAAGTTGGCCTTATGTTCATCGGAGGGGGACCTCCGCCTGGTCTGGGTGATCGGCGATTGGAGAATTCCTCGCTGGTATATATAGTTATCCAGGTTTCTTTATCAATCAGTTCTAATCTGTTTATGGTAATCTTAAAATTGAAATTCTTGTCGATCCGGGATCTCTCAAAATAATTAGCAAGGTAATCTGAGAGATCCTGCTCTTTTGTTAGAATTTTTGTGACAACCTCGTAAATTTCATTCTTCTTTAATTTAAGAGTTGAATCGTCTTTAATTTGGGATAACTGCTGGATCGCCTCCTGAGAGTACCAGTTCAGTAGAGTGCGGGCCGTGTCGAATCCGTCAGTTGAGAGTCTTCTGGACATACTTGAAAGAGCATCCTGCGAAAGCATCCTGTACCTGAGATTGAACATTTCGTTTTTCTGGTTCCATATACCAAATACAATATATACCTGAACTGAAACAAGTATTAATATGGAGCCAATACCGGCAAAAAGGACAGAGTTTCTTTTTTTCATACCACTTATTTAACAAGTCAAATTTATTCATTTTATCGACACCTCTCGCAGCTATCCTGAACATTAACCCGGTATTAACCCTGCGTTAACAATAACACAATTTTGGGAACTCTATCTTTACAATGTCAAACTTATACTAAAGCAGTCATGAAAAAGATTAAAGTGTTATTATTAGCAGTCATAATCCTCTCAGCAGGATCTTTTATTCAGCAGGTAGCAGCTCAGGAGAAGACCAAGGCATTGGAGGAGAAGGAAATTATGCTTCAGAAGATGATCGAAGAGCAGAAAAAAGCTATGATCGATCAGAAAGCGGTTAAAGCTGAAGTTGAGGTAATATCTGACCAACAGCAGGAGGAAATAAATGATCTCCTCCAGGATATGGAAGTTAAAGTGCAGTCCGGAGCCAGGGGCAGGAACTCTGTCAATGTATACACTCCGCGAAATGGTGGCAGGGCCTATTCTGCAAATGAGCCATTTGCTTTCAGTGCTGCAGGCGGGGATCTCGCTTTTTTTGGTCATTATGACAGCGATGAAGAAAGAACAACTCTTGATTTTTCAAAATCGGTTAAGGAAAATACCTTTTCGAAGGATTATACTTTCGATGTTGATAAAACTGCAAAATCCGTAATGATGTCGGTGAATGGAGATTGCAAAGCCGGTGAGATCCGTATTAAAATCATTATGCCGAACGGGAAAAGTTATTCTGAAATTGTCATTGATGAATTTGGCAATCTGAACTGGAGAAAATCATTTACAATTACAGAGACAGAAAATAAAGATAAAACCGGTGAATGGAAATTCCAGATAAACTCAACCAAAGCAACCGGATTTTTCAGGATTTCTCTTCAGACAAATTAGTTTATTCCTTGAAAAAGGGAGTCTGGCAGGGGGTGCCAGTCTCCCTTTTGTTTTTTTATTCAGATTGAGCGATTGCCCTGCCACCCTTAACACTTTCTGCCCTTACAGTGAATTTACTTCCGTCTTTTACTATCCATTTTACATTAATTCGCTGATATCCGGCAATGTTCGGGACTTCAATTCGTTGTGGATTTTTCTTCTGTTCCTTGTTGATATTCAGGTCCCTGTCTTCAACTATCATACCTGCAATTACCTTTCCTCCATCAAGATAAATATAATCGGGCGGGTCAATCTTATACTTAAGGTTACTGGCAGAATGTGTAGGAATCATTCTTTTATTTTCGACAGTGGCATTTACTTCCTGTAATCCGCCCGGAAGTTTTTTAACCTTTATTTCAGTTACTTCCAGTTTTGGTGACTGATAAGCATTATAGATACAGAATGCTGCATTACGGTGTGCATCCGTCTCAAGCAGGAACCCGGGATGGAGTCTTCCGATGTTTTTGCTGAATCCGCCAATTTCCACTTCCCCATAAACAGGATGACTGATCTTCTTCCATGGAATAAATGAATCTTCAAAAAGGAGCAGCCGGTCAAATTCGTAAGTATCGGTTTTTGTCGTATCGTAGAACATAAGGTATGGATTCCATAATTCATTGGAATAGACAAAGCATCCCATTGCTCCATGCCACCAGTCGAGCTCACCTCCCCATACAGTATACAAATCTTTCCAAATTGTCAGAAGTTTATATCCCGGGATCATCAGCTCACCTTTTTTACCGATGGCAGTTATAACTGCATCATCAGACCGGCTATATGCTTCCGCACCTCCTCCTGAAATTGAAGGTCCCCTTAGTATCATTCCTCCTGAATTATGAAACGACTGTGACCCTGTAATATTCCTGTGACTAAGCATAAAGTCCCTTATGGCTTGATTCTCAGGCTGAGAGAACGGATATTTATCAGCCCCGTTCTGAACGTAGTTCGGTTCCCAGTTAAATCCCCAGTCGCGGTTTCCGTCATATCCACCCGGTCCATCCTCATTAACTAGTCCATCACCATCGTTATCTATACCTTCATTACCAAGTACTTCATACTCGCCTTTTTCGCCGGGTTCAACCCTGATAAGTCTTCGCGGATCGGTCAGATCGGTTTTAAACATACCATTAGGATCTTTCCTTCTCATCTGGCTGATATTCTTATCGTTATTCAGATCGTCACTTCCATCCTCATCAAACAGACCATCGCGATCATTATCCATCGGCATCAGGCCTGATCTTGGAGGTACGCCAACAAGAGTAAAATAATCTCTGGCATCGGGATTTATCGTAGGAGCAATATAGAAGGTTTTGTCTTTCAGCAATTGTTTGATAAATGCATTATCGTTATACATTTCACAGAGATACCAGGCTGTATAGAGAGCCATTTCTGTTCCCTGGATCTCAATCGAATGAATATTACCGTCGATCCAGAATCCGGGTTTGAGACCTGGATTCTGAACTTTTTTATCAGTTATAGTTAATATTATGATATCCCTTCCCTGGAAGGATTTACCTGCAGATTCCATTGTAACCAGATCGGGATAAGCTTTGGCGAGACGGGAACATATATCTGTCACTCCTTTATAAGTATTGTATTTGTTCCACGAGACCTGAACCTTTGGATTATGAGGCGTTCCTGCAGCACGGAAAAACATGTCATCATTCTGTGCATTCAGTGACGTAAACAGAAACTGGATTGTGACGACTAGGATTGTAATTGAAAATATCTTTTTCATGATCTTGATTTTCAGAAGTTTTATTTAAGTTCGATTGTTGAGCTTATTGTTCCTGTATTTAGAGCCCCTGCAGTTACTTTTACAGCTCCTTTTCCACTTATGAGCCAGCTGAATTCCGCAGAAGCGTCGCCTTCGAGTCGGTTAAGGCGCTGTACTTTTGTTCCGCTTAACAGGTTCTGTCCCTTCGCCGGCTCAATGGATATACGCATTACTCTGGTAAATGTGTTAATATTACCGACTTCGGCACATGTGGCGAAAACACCTTTGTTATGAACATTCAACGTCAGCCTGAAGATATTTTCACCGGCATTTTCAGTTTTAATATCAAGGAATTCGAGTTCCGGATGCATTGCAGCCACAGTAGTAAGAAATTTATAATTTTTTTCTATAAGTGCATTCAGCGTATCAACCGGAGGATTAACCATAGCGAATGGCTTTAATCCGCCAACCTCTGTGGTTTTACCCGGAAAATCGGGGTGATTGACTGCTGTCCAGGGGACATAAACATCTTTGATTTTGTTCTTTTCAGCGAATTTAAGGAAAGATATTTCCATGTTCTTTCCTTTTTCTGACGGGAACCACCATGCAGGTGTTCCAAAACTATATCTTCCATAGTGATAATAAGCCCATTCCATGAAATTTCCGGGCAGTATTTTTACTACAGGAGCGCCCTTCGAGCCGGTGATCTCATGATATTTATCCGAAACAAGCTTATTTATGATCTCATCGCTCTTCATGATGGAGGTGATTCTTCTGTCAGCATTCAACCGATCTGCAGATTTCATAGGCTGCCCGAGATTATCCTGAGAACCAAAAGTAAAAACAGCAAAAACGTTAAATTTACTGAAGAGGAAATCAGCAACGGCTTTGGTTTCAGGCTCGGATACCGGGTAGAGTCCGGCATTGATTCCAAACTCCTCATAGTTGTAAGTAAAATTCCTGTTAAAATTTACCCCGCCTTTCCCATCTTCGTTATAGCTTCCATCTCTATCATTATCAATTCCTTCTGAAAAAAGAAGAAATGAGCCTTTCTGGCCCTTTGACAGATCGGCCTCGACCATTATTCTTTTATCCTCTTCGCTTTCAACATATTTTCCTGAAGGGTCCTTAACGCGAATGAATGTTACAAATCCATCATTATTAAGGTCTTCGTAAGGATCCTCGTCAAATGTAAAATCTTTATCATCGTCAGTAGACCGGTTGTTAACAGATCTTTCATATTTCATATCTGAAAAGAACTCTTCAGTTGCATCGGGACTGACATCAGGGAATACATAAAATGTGATTTTCCCGAGGAGATCTTTGATTTCAGGTGATGACGATTCTTTTAATAATGATGAGGCAAAGCCGAGAGTCAGCTCTTTTCCGAGGAGATGATTTCCATCTGTTCCTCCCACCACTGCAATTGCAGGTTTGCTTTCTTTATCGCCGGTTCCGATTGATAATACCCAGATTTCCTTTCCTTCTGAGGTTTTAACAAGAGATTTTAACTCACAGAGAGAAGGATACTCTTTTGACAGAGCGTCAATCTTCTGGCTCATGCTCTTATAATTGTTGTACTGAGCCTGGGCCGGAAGTTGTAATATACCAATGCACAAGGCTATTGGAATCATTAACAGTCTGAATATTTTTTTCATTATATAGTAATTTGTATTAATTTTTGCCTGATTTAAGATGTCTTAGGCCAGGTGATCTGACGTGGCTATTGTTGAAAAACGGGTCCCAGTTTCTGTTCTGGTAAAATTCGGCTGTTTTTATGTTAAAATATCCCAGAACGTGTTTTGGAGATACAGTATAAATTAATTCGTCATTGTCGCCATAATAGGGATCAGTGACTGTGAGAATCTCTTCAATTCCAATATCCGCTTTATTCGATGCGGCAGAATAGATCTCATAAGTTATTTTGGGAATGGCAATAATTATGGTATACAATCCGTAATCTTTCCGCTGAAAGAGAAAATATGTGATCTCAATCGGTTCATTGGGATTTACCCTGTCGGATGAATGGGGAAGCTGACTTTCGAATATAAATCCCTCATTCATTATACTTTCAACAACACTGAATTCTTTTGTGTTGTGGAGGAAGAAATAACAATCCCTGAAATTCTTTAAAACCGATGCAAGTATTTCACCTTTATTCTTCATCCTTGAAAAACCGGATTTTCTGTTAAACCGAACTCAAAAATAGCTTATATTATTTTATTTACAACACTTAAACCATTTGTTCTGTTATATGTTAAATTTGTACCCAACAAAGATTTATTGGTTGATGAGAAAGGTTTTATTTTTTTTGATTCTTTTTATAGTTGTTTCATGTGGAAGGCAGGGCCCCAATACTGGTGAAAAGATCATTACAGTAAGTATTGCACCGTTTAAATATTTTGTTGAAGCCATAGCTGAACAGGATTTTTTGGTTAATGTAATGGTTCCTACGGGCTCTGATCCACATGTTTATGAACCATTCCCGGAACAGATAGACAAACTGAGAAAATCTCTGGGTTATATAAGTAACGGGTATCTGGGATTTGAGTTGAACTGGCTTGAACGCTTTTATGAGACTAACAGGCTCATGAAAAAAATGTCACTGGCGGAAAATATAGATCCCATTGCAGGTGAACATCAGCATGAAGGAGAACATGTTGAAGGCACCGATCCGCATTATTGGGTTTCACCCGTATGTGCCTCTATAATTGCAAACGATGTGAAGAATTTTCTTATTCAGATTAATCCGGCCGGAAGAAAAAAATATGAAACAAATTATCAGATTCTGCTAAAAAAGATACAGGATCTTGATAAGAGGGCCCGCGAACTATTCGGATCTGTTAATAATAAATCTGTAATGATCTATCATCCCAATCTGGCATACATAGCAAGGGACTATAACCTAACAGAAATCCCTGTTGAATTTGAAGGGAAAGAACCTTCACCCTCACGGCTGCGTGAACTGATTGATCTTGCACGGAAAGATAATCTGAAGACAATATTCGTTCAGAGGGAATATGATAAGAAAAATGCAAATTCAATTGCTGAAGAAATAGGAGCGGAATTGAAGGTTATTGACCCACTTTCGGATGATTGGCTTAATGCTACAACCGATATAGTTAATGCCCTGTATAAGAGTTTAATTGAAAGTACTAAGTGATCTCAGCCTATGGCACGTCTTTTTGAAATGCATTCTTTGTCAGCATCATACGGTACTGAAAAGGTATTGAAGGATGTGAATTTCTATGTTAATGAGAATGATTTTATTGGAGTGATTGGACCTAATGGCGGAGGTAAAACCACATTGTTAAAAATTATTTTAGGATTACTGAAACCTACTGGGGGAACTATCAATTTCAACCACGATATTTTAAACGGCAACAGGATCGGATATCTGCCGCAGATCTCAACCGGCGACATAAATTATCCGGTAACTGTTACCGATATTGTACTCTCCGGTCTGATGATAAGAAAAGGGATAATCGCCAGGATGAACTCACAGGATAAGAAAAAAGCTGAAATGGTTATCGACGAGCTGGGATTATCGGTTCTTGCAGGCGCAACGATGAATGAACTTTCAGGGGGACAGATGCAGCGCGTATTTCTGGGCCGGGCCATTATTGGTGATCCTAAGTTATTATTACTCGATGAGCCAGGCAATTTTGTTGATACCACTTTTGAGAATGATTTTTACGAAAAACTAAGAGGACTTAATTCCCGCATGGCTATATTGATGGTCTCACACGATGTTGGAACTATTTCATCACATATAAAATCCTTTGCCTGTGTAAACAGAACTCTGCATTACCATCCTTCGCACGAAATAACGAACGATGATCTTCTTGCCTACGGATGTCCTATCCAGCTAATAACACATGGGGATATTCCTCATACCGTACTGAAATACCATAAATAGTGGAAGCAAATATTTTTCAATATGAATTTGTAATTAAAGGGCTCCTCGGAGCAGTATTTGCCAGCATAACTGCCGGACTGGCAGGTACATATGTTGTGTCTAAGCGAATGGTCTTTCTTAGCGGAGGTATTACTCATGCCTCTTTCGGTGGTATCGGGATAGGGTATTATATGGGATTTAACCCGGTTCTGGGAGCCGCAGTATTTGGAATTATGTCGGCACTTGGGGTTGAGTATCTTTCAGTGAAACAGAAGATCAGGGAAGATTCAGCGATTGGGATATTATGGGCCTTCGGCATGGCAATAGGGATAATTTTTATTTACCTTACACCAGGCTATACGCCAAACCTTATGAGTTACCTTTTCGGCAGTATTCTTACTGTTACCAATGCAGATCTGATAGCTCTTGGTATAATGTCGCTTGTACTGATACTATATTTTGGAATATTCTACAGAACAATTCTTTATATATCATTTGATGAGGTATTTGCAAGGACTTACTCTTCATATGTAAATGTATTCAAGTACTTCACCACTTCGCTTATTGCTCTGACTATTGTTCTGAATATCAGAATGGCAGGGGTTGTCCTGGTTATCTCTCTCCTCACCATTCCTCCGAACATTGCAATGTTGTTTACCAGGGTATATTTTAAGATAGTTTTGTGGTCCATTCTGGCTGGATTCGTTGGGACTGCCACCGGATATGTTGTTTCTTACTTTGCCGGAATACCTGTCGGCGCTACAATTATTTTTACATTGGTCATTATTTGGGTTCTGGCAAAAGGATTAAGTCAGATAATATTGAAACTGAAGTCAAAAAAGTAGTTTCGAATTGATACATTTTATATTCGAAAAATTTGATAAAAGAATTTTCATTATAAAACAAAGAAAAAATGGATTACGATCTTATTATCATAGGCAGTGGTCCCGGCGGCTATGTAGCAGCAATCAGGGCATCACAATTGAAAATGAAAGTTGCTGTTGTTGAACGTGCCGAACTGGGAGGAATATGCCTTAACTGGGGCTGTATACCAACAAAATCGCTGCTTAAGAGTGCCCAGGTGTTCGAATACATAACGCATGCTTCCGAGTTTGGAATAACAATTACAGGAGAGGTCAGGCCTGACTTCGGCGCAATGATTTCAAGAAGCAGAAGCGTTGCTGAAGGAATGAGCAAAGGTGTTCAGTTTCTTTTCAGAAAAAACAATATTGTTCATATAAAGGGATTCGGTCGTCTGACAGACAAAAACAGTGTTGAGGTAGAGGAGAGTGATGGATCAAAAAAGGTAATTTCATCTAAAAACATTATTCTGGCTACCGGGGCCAGATCAAAAGAGCTACCTAATCTGAAGCAGGACGGAAAAAAAATTATTGGGTACAGGGAAGCCATGACTCTTGATAAACAGCCTGGCTCAATGGTTGTTGTGGGCTCCGGGGCAATAGGTAGTGAATTTGCGAATTTTTATCAGTCAATAGGTACAAGTGTTACACTTGTTGAATTTCTTCCCAGAATTGTGCCGAATGAAGATGAAGAGGTCTCCAAACAGTTAGAGAGGTCTTTTAAAAAGATGAAAATGAAAGTTATGACTGATTCATCGGTAGAATCTGTGGATTCTTCAAAAGAAAAATGCCAGGTTACAATAAAGACTCCGAAAGGCACAGAGATTGTCGAAACCGATATCGTTTTGTCTGCTGTTGGAGTCACCCCTAATTTAGAAGGTTTGGGGCTTGAAAAAGCCGGTGTAAAAACTGAAAAGGGGAAAGTTGCAGTTGATGAGTATTACAGGACCTCAGTTCCGGGAATTTTTGCTATCGGCGATATTGTTCATGGACCGGCACTGGCCCATGTTGCGTCGGCTGAAGGAATTATATGTGTTGAAAAGATTTCCGGACTCGAAGTTGAACCGCTTGATTATAAAAACCTTCCAGGTTGCACTTACACAACTCCCGAGATTGCTTCGGTCGGCCTGACTGAAGCCGCTGCCAGGGAAGCCGGATACGAAATAAAAGTCGGGAAATTCCCTTTTACTGCCTCAGGAAAGGCGAGTGCTTCAGGAGCCAAAGATGGATTTATTAAGCTCATTTTTGACGCGTCATATGGCGAATTGCTTGGCGCTCATATGATTGGAGCAAATGTAACAGAGTTAATAGCAGAGATAGTTGTTGCCAGAAAACTTGAAACAACTGCTCATGAGATTATAAAAGCAGTACATCCGCATCCTACTATGTCAGAGGCCATTATGGAGGCCGCTGCAGCAGCATACGGGGAGGTGATCCATTTATAATATTATCTGAAAGCAACCTTTTCTCATTATTTATCATCATTCTAAATGAGAAATCACTGGCGTTTAAGATAATTATTTTATATTTTTATCTTCTCAAACAGGTAAAATACCTTGACCGAGATAAAAAAAATAATAAAAGGTTGTCTGGCCGGTGACAGGAGAGGGTCGCCTACGCGCTGTCGATCAGCGAACAGACCGTCAAGAACCACATGAGCTCGATCCTGCGCAAGTTGTCGGTCAACGACCG
>JANNKF010000153.1:0-3717 GCA_031396165.1 Bacteroidales bacterium
TGTGACATATATCATAAGAAATAAATAAATATATTAGCGTCGCGATTATTTACGAATAACCTAAACTAGTTTTTATGAAAAAAATCCTAATGCTTTTTTCACTGTTGCTATTAACAGGTTCTATTGTTATGGCCCAGACAGTGCAAATCTCTGGAACAGTAACCAGTTCCGAAGATAACCTCCCTGTGCCAGGGGTGTCAGTTGCCGTTAAAGGAACTACTCTTGGTCTGATTACGGGCATTGATGGGAAGTATATTATTACTGTCCCAACAACAGCCCAGACTCTTACCTTCAGTTTTATCGGCTTCCGGTCACAGGATGTCGCCATAGAGGGAAGAACAAAAATTGATGTTGTTCTGCAACAGGACGTAACAGGACTTGATGAAGTTATTGTTGTTGGATACGGTACTCAGAGGAAGAGAGAGGTAACCGGGTCAATTTCTACTGTAAAAGGTGATGCACTCGCTTCACTTGCATCCCCAAGCTTCGATGGTCAGCTGGCTGGTCGTTCAGCCGGTGTCCAGGTAACAACCCAGACAGGGGTACTTGGTGAAGTTCCAAGATTAAGGATCAGGGGTGTGGGATCAATCTCTTCAGGAACATATCCTCTTGTAGTTGTTGACGGTGTTCCGATATTCACCGGTGATCAGGGTGGCGCAGCCAGTACAAACGCATTGGGTGACATAAACCCTGCTGACATCGAATCAATGGAAATTCTTAAAGACGGTTCAGGAACAGCTATCTATGGTTCCAGAGCAGCTAACGGTGTTATTCTTATTACAACAAAACGTGGCTCAGGTGGTAAATTTCATGTTAATTATAACAACTATTTTGGTGTAGCTCAGCCTGTTAAGCTTTTCGATCTTCTGAAAGCTGCAGATTTTGTTACTATATCAAATGAAAAGAGATCAAACAGAGCCCAGACTGCCTGGGCAGCAAATGATGGAGCAGCTTTCCCTGGCAGGGTATTCGATACCGACTGGCAGAAAGCAGTTCTTAGGACCAATGCAAAACAGCAGGACCATAACCTGTCATTCTCCGGAAGCACCGACAAATCAACATATTATTTTTCAGTTGGTTATACTTCTCAGGAAGGGGTAACAATTCCCAATGAGATGAAGCGTTTCTCCTTAAGGGCAAATGCTGACCAAACGGTCAGGAAATGGCTCACAATCGGTACAAATGTTGCTGTTACAAAAACTGATTATTTTGGGTTGAATACTGGTACAAACTCATTATCAGGTAATATTTTTTCAGCGATCCGTCAGTTGCCAAACACACCTATTTATGATTCTGCTGATCCATCAGGTACAGGTTATAATTTTGAAGATGGAACAAACCTTGTTGGTAAATGGAACAATGCTACAACTATCGGTGATAATCTTCCTAACATAGTTTATACATTAAATAATAACGTGCAGTCTTCCAAGATTTTCAGGACTATCGCAAATACGTATGCACAGATCAATATTCTTCCATCCCTTAATTTTAAGACACAGGTTGGTATTGACAATTCCATGGCTGAAGGCTTCCAGTACTGGAACCCGCTGCATGGTGATGGCAAGAGTAACCTCGGATATATTTACAATGACCTCCGTAACCAGATGAGATGGAACATACAGAATGTTTTATCTTATAATAAGACTATTGCCGGTTCTCACAACATTGGTGCAGTTCTTGTAAATGAATTTCAGGGCCAGAAAGTTAACAGCTTTTCCGGTTCAGGTACTAACCTGTCAAATGAGTTTTTCAGACAAAACATAATCTCAGGGACATATGGTACCCAGAACTCGGGTGGATCGTTGGCTGAGAACGGATTTATATCTTATGCAGGAAGACTTAACTATAACTATAAAGGCAAATACTTCTTGCAGGGATCATTAAGATATGATGGAATATCTTCTTTACCGGCTGCTAACAGATATGGTTTATTTCCTGGAGCTTCGGTAGGTTGGACTATCAGCAAGGAATCCTTCATGTCTGGTATTACTGATATTATTTCTGATCTTAAGGTGAGAGGATCTTATGCACGGGTTGGTAACGTAAGTATTGGCAACTATCCTTACTTCGGACTCTATGGTTCAGCCAAATATGCCGACAACAACGGTATCGCATTCTCACAGGCAGGAAACGATCAGCTGAAGTGGGAGACCAGTACAAAATATGACGTTGGTGTGGATTTTCTGTTATTTGACGGAAAATATAAACTTACCTTCGATTATTACCTGAATGATCAGGATGGTCTTATCTTAAATGCTCCTACACCTCCATCTCTGGGTATTCCTGGTAACTCAATTTCCAAGAATATCGGGAGTATGAAAAACTGGGGCTATGAGTTTTCAGCCGAAGCATATGTTATAAGAACCAATGATTTTACATGGTCAGTTGATGGTAATATAACAATCGCAGGCAATGAAGTTACTGCACTCTATGAGAACCTCGATATGATATATAATTATAACATTATCAGGGTTAATGAGTCTTATAATGCATTATACGGTTATGTTTACGAGGGAGTGAATGCTGCCAATGGTAACCCGCTTTATCAAAAGGCTGATGGTCAGATTGTTCAGGCCAATATCCCAACCTCAACTTATGTTAATTATGACCCTGCTGATCCGGCTAATGTAAGTGTTGCAGCCACCCAGCTTGGCAATGCTGATAAGAAGATTCTTGGTTCTTCGCTTCCAAAGTTTTTTGGAGCTATAAACACCAAAGCCAGCTTTAAAGGATTTGATCTTAATGTAATGTTCAGATTCAGCGGAGGTAATATGGTAATGAACCGTACACGTATGGATCTTATGGGTCAGAACTTTACCAACAACAGCAAGGAGATCCTTGGCAGATGGAAGAGTGTAGATGAGCCGGGTGATGGATGGACCCCAAAATTATGGGCTGCCGGTGGCAACTTCGTAAATCTTTCAGATCAGGCCAGTACAAGATGGGTTGAGAAGGGTGATTATTTTAAACTTTCAACTCTTACACTTGGTTACAGCCTGCCAAAAAATCTGCTTAACAGAATTAATATAGAAAGTCTGAGAGTATTCGCCCAGGGACAGGATCTGTTCATGGTATCCAAATACAAAGGTATCGATCCAGAGATGGAAAATGGCGGTGTTGATTATAACGGTACTCCAAGGCAGAGGGTTATTACATTTGGTATTAACCTGGGTTTATAACAGTAAAAAATTACAGATTATGAAAAATATAATAACAAAATTATTGCAGTTAAAGAAACTGGTTTTAATCCCGGTCTTTATTCTGGCACTGTTTATTTATTCCTGCGAGCAGATAATTGATCTTGCTCCTTACAGTAGTATTTCAGAAACTACTGCCTACTCAACCCCAAGCCTTATTGAATTATCAGTTAACGGTATGTATAATGGAGGCCAGCGTGGAGATTATAATGGTGCCGGACGTGGATATCCTTTTGGGGCCGCCTTTGTAGAACAGGGCGATTGCCGTGGTGAGGATGCTGTAAACCTTCAGGCTTTTTATCAGTTTACTTATGAGGGAACCTATACTGCAAGTACAGCCAACAACCAATGGTACTGGTCTGATACATACAGGCTTATCAATAGGTGTAATATGGTTATCGACGGTGTGAACAGCGCAGTAGCAAAGAACATTATCACCTCTGCTGTTGGAAATCAGTATCTGGGTGAAGCATACTTTATGAGAGGTATTGCTCATCTTGAACTTCTCTTCCATTTTGCC
>JANNKF010000178.1:0-6187 GCA_031396165.1 Bacteroidales bacterium
TTACTACATCAGTTTCCTTCCCATCTAACAGTATTAATGCTCCCGCAACCGGATTCCTGTTTGCATCAATAACAGTTCCTGTAATCTTTATTTTCTTATTTGCTTTTTGTGAGTAAGTTACCTGAATCGAAAATAATGAAAGGATCAAAACAAAAAGAATATTATATTTCATATGCCAGTAATTAAATTGTTTCACAAGTTATGAATTTTCTTCGAAACTGTATTTCTGTTGTTTTGTTGAAATGCTTTGCCTTCAAGTTCAAATTTATTCATGATTTTATTTCGCTTTACCGTTATGTTTGAGGATAATGTGTTTTCTTTATACCTTAAATTTGAATAATATGAAGATTATAAGACATAAGATTTTACCACTGTTCGTATTGCCCTTTTTATTGCTTCAATCTGTACAGGCTCAGAAATTTGTAATAGGAATTCTACCCGATACACAGGTTGAAGTGAATAGCAAACCCGAAATGTTCATGAGCCAGATGAACTGGTTAGCTGCGAAAAGGGATTCTCTTAATATGCCAATTGTTCTGCATGTTGGTGATATTGTTGATTATAATAACGTTATTCAGTATGAAAGGGCCAGTAAAGGCTTTAAGGTCCTCGACGAGGCCAAAGTACCGTATGCTGTATGTTTAGGTAACCATGATACTGATGCTGTAGGTGAGAATACAGGCAGTGCGGCGCCGGGCAATACCAATACGAACCTGAGACAAACAGGGAGGTTTAATTCTTATTTTCCTGTGGAAAGATTCAGGAGCCAGAAAGGAAGGTTCGAAAGGAATAAAAGCGATAATGCCTTTTATATCTTCAAAGCCGGGGGATTAAAGTGGCTCGTGCTGAGTCTTGAATTCTGTGCCAGGCCGGAGCCTGTCGAATGGGCAAACACGGTTATTGCAAAATATCCAAAACACAATGTAATTATTCTGACTCATTCACATCTTACAGATAAAGGCATTATTGATCAGAGGAATGCAGGTTACGGCGATCTCAGTCCACAACAGGTTTATGACACGATGATAAAAAAGCATGCCAATGTAAGATTCGTTCTCTCCGGTCATACAGGAAGCTCTGTATACCGCGATGATGTCGGTGAAAATGGAAATCATATTTACCAGATTCTCCAGGATTATCAGGGTCAGGATGCAGGAGGAGGATATATCCGTCTTCTTGAAATTGATACAGAAGAAGGTACCATTTCCGGAAAGATGTATTCACCTTACTATAAAATTACAAAGGAGGACTATTCAAAGATCTCTTTGACCGGAGTACAATTCGTCGGTCAAAAGACTAAAAAGTGAGGGATTTCTGATGTCACCAGACGGACAAAAGGTGCATTTCAGAGACTATATTTATTCAACAATTGACGATACATATCCGGAGTGTCAATGTCTACAAGCATATTGCCGCATTCTATAGCTTTCACAGCATTGAGGTGTTTTTGTATTATATTTCTGGCACCTTCATTACCGTTAAGCTTTTTTAGTTCTTTAAAATAACACTTATCGAACAGTACAGGTACACCTATCCATCCTGATGCAGATTCTGACACTATAATCTGTCGGGATCCGGTTTGAAATGAACTTATCATTTTTTCGAAGTGAGATGTTGTAACCAGAGGTTGATCGACCAGGGAAATTAAGACCCCGTCAGATATTCTAAAATCATTGCATAACATATTAATACCATAAGCCACGGAATTGCCCATGCCATCAGCCCAATCATTATTCACAATTATTGTTACGGGAAGATTTTCAATGACAGGGAGTATTTTTTCAGAATGGCCACCCAGAACTACTATAACCTCCTGTCCTGTTTGTAAACGAATCTGAATCTGATGTTCAATAAGAGTCTTATTTCCCCAGGGTAATAATTGTTTTGCTTGCCCCATTCTGCGGGAAATCCCGGCAGAAAGAAGGAGATGTGGAATCTTAACCATGAATACTTCCTGCCTTATCTTTCAATGCAATTGGTTTTTGATTTCTGGAAGTGCTTAAAATCTCGGCTAAGATTGAAACTGCTATTTCCGATGAACTTTCTGCCCCGATATTTATGCCAGCCGGACCAGTCAAATGTTCCAGAAATTCAGGAGAGGTATCGGGGCAATAATCCAAAAATGCAGATATTACGCGCTCTCTTCTTTGTTTGGGTCCCAGCAAACCAAAATAAGCAGGATTTACATCCTTGAGTGCTATCAGATACTGAACATCCTTATTAAAACTGTGCGACATGAGGAGAATAGCTGTTTGTTCATCAAATACTGAAGTATCCAGATTATGAAAAGCGGGCATAATCAGACGATCTGCCCCGGGAAAATAATCGATTGACTTGGATTCGTCAGGAGAGGCAACAATGGTAATCTCCCAGCCTAACAGATGTGCTGCTTTGCAAAGCTGGACAGCATCGTGTTCTGCGCCAAAAATATGTAATTGAAAAATTGGCGGGTATACTTGTGAAAAACTATCCTGATCGGTAATCAGATCATTGTAAAAGGAAGGATTAATTGAAAGTGTTTTGTTATTAATTTTCAGCAAAGTACCTATTCCATCAAATTCTCCCACAGAACGATAATAATATGATTCAGTTTGGAATGATTGACGGTTTTTTAAAACAGAGCTAAAGGATTCCAGAACTTCAGATGAAATATGGAATGGTTCCAGTAGTAAATAGATTAAGCCATCACAACCTAAGCGGAACCGGCCATCATAATTCATCATTTTTGCTTTTCCGGTATTGAATACACATTGAGCCTGAAACTGTATTTCTTTTTCAATACAGCCCCCGCTAACGGCACCAAAAGTATCTCCTTTGTCGCTGATTATCATTCGGACACCGGGTCGTCTGTACGATGAACCTTCCAGGTAAACGACCGTTGCCAGAACAATTTTTTCCCCCGATAGCTGCCAGTTCACTGCGATTTGAAGTAGTTGCTTTATTTCATTTGTCATGTTCCAATCTCCTTAAGTCAATAAGAATTCTAATGATTTTGTCCGGTCTGTTACTTTTGTCTCTTACAAGCCTTGGATATATGGCTGATGATAGTGACGCTTACCTGTTGCCTTATATAGTGCATTTGCCAGTGCACCCATTACCGGGGGGAAAGGTGGCTCTCCAAGACCTGTCGGATCTGTTTCGTTTTTAACAAAATGAAGTTCAATTGATTTTGGTGCCTCACTATGCCGGATAAGACGATAATCGTCGAAATTTTTTTGTTCCGGTTCACCGTCTTTGAATGTTAGTTCACTGTACAATGCATGTCCTATACCATCAACAATACCTCCTTCTGCCAGATTGGTTGCAGCATCAGGATTCACAACAATTCCGCAATCAATTGCACCGTATACTTTTTGTATAACAGGTTTGCCGTTTTCCAGGGTCATGTCAAGTACGTTGGCAACATATGAATTATGACAGAAATAGGCTGCCACTCCTCTGTGGGTATTACTTTGTTCCTTACCCCAGCCCGATTTATTCTTTACAAGTTCAAGTACACCCGCATAACGGGCAGCATCATAATCGTTATGCTCTCCTACAGGTTTTTTTATTGCCCGGTCCAAAAGTCCGAGCCGGAACTCAATGGGATCCTTGCCGGCTGCCTCAGCTACCTCGTCAAGAAAAGACTGCTCCGCTGAGGCCATGAAGTTCGACCCCGGTGCGCGGAATGCTCCGGTAGTAATGTTGGTATCAATAATCCATTCTTCTGCAAGATAATTATCCACCGCTCCTGCTGGGAAGCGGTTAGGTGCTAATGGACTGTCGGTCATGCCACCTGCTCTCACATGAAAAGCGATAAGGTTATTCCCGGTATCCAGACCAGCACGGTAATATGCATGGTAGGCAGGACGGTAGTTGCCAAAAGTCATGTCATCTTCACGCTTGTAAATAAGCTTCACCGGTGCTTTTATTTTTTGTGAAATAACTGCTGCTTCCACCAAAAAGTGTCCATAGAGCCGTCTTCCGAATCCACCACCCATACGGGTCATCTGAATATCAATTTTTTCAAGTGGCATTCCAAGCCTTGCCGACACCGTTTTTTCCATGAATTCAGGAGTCTGGACAGGTCCTACAAGTTCAGCTTTATCCTCAGTTACATAGGCAAAAAAGTTCATCGGCTCCATAGTATTATGTGCAAGGAAGGGTCCGGTATATGTCTGTTCAATAATTTTTGAAGCATTTTTAAAAGCATTTTCAGGATTTCCGTCTTTACGGCGGACAGTTGCTGACCTTGATCCCATTTCATTCATCTTTGCATAATAGTCGCTCGTACTTTCCAGTTTAGAAGGTATTCCAACTGATCCTGCCCCTGAATTATTCTGAATCGATTCCCATTCCAATTTTAATGTATCTTTAGCCTTTATTACCTCCCATGTCGAGTCCCCGACAACCACAACTAAATCAGTGAAGGCACTTGTATCACTCCATTGTTTTATATAGTCATCATTATACGTTTTTATAGTGAAAATATCTTTAATTCCCGGCATTTTTCTGGCATCAGCGTCGTTTACTGATTTCAGTTTCAGTCCAAAAGCCGGCGGGTGGGCAATCATTGCAATAAGCATTCCTTCCCTGCTGTAGTCAAGTCCGTATAATGGCTGACCTGTAACAATTTTTAGTCCATCAACATTTTTTCTCGATGTACCAATGATTTTAAAATCTTTCACATCTTTCAACCGCACTTCCTGAGGAACCGGGATTACCGCGGCTGCTGAAGCCATATCTCCATAGCCTGTTTCCTTCCCACTCTTCAAATGGTACAATATGCCTGCCATGGTTGTTATCTCTTCAACCGGTACACTCCATGCCTTTGCAGCTGCCTCCTGCAGCATCCTTCGGGCTGTGGCACCCGCCAGACGAAGGCCTTTCCAGCTTTGACTGATGGACTCGCTGCCACCTGCTAACTGTCGGGTAAAAATATCGATGTTAAGAGGAGCTTGTTCAACAATTACATTTTTCCAGTCAACATCCAATTCCTCAGCCACAATCATTGGCATGGAAGTTTTTACATTCTGTCCGATCTCCGGGTTTGGCGACATAATTGTAACAATTCCATTTGCTCCTATCTTCAGAAAACCATTGATTTTAAATGATTCCTTTGACATCTTAAGCACCTGCCCGGTATTTGATGTACATGAAGCCAGCCAGTTAAAACCCAGTATCATGCCTCCACCGGCCAGTACAGTACTTTTTATGAAGGAGCGTCTTCCGATTGACGTTTTTGCTATTGTCATTTTACTTCATTTAGGTTTTTATGATCGTTAATGATCATGTAAATTTGTAACAGTCTGTTAATCAGAAGGTCTTATTAGGCATTTGAAGCAGTTTTAATAGCTCTCTTTATTCTCGTATAAGTGCCGCATCTGCAGATATTGCCATCCATTGCATCCTCTATTTCCTCATCAGTGGGATTTGGATTTGTTTTCAAAAGTGCTGCTGCATTCATGATTTGTCCCGACTGACAATAACCACATTGGGGAACATCATGTTCCAGCCATGCTTTCTGGAGCGGATGGTCGCCATTTTCAGATAAACCTTCAATGGTGGTTATTGACTGGCTGCCAACTTCTGAAACAGGGAGTTGACACGATCGTGTTGCCATATCATCAAGAAGTATGGTACAGGCACCACAAAAGGCTATTCCACATCCATACTTGGTACCCACAAGTTTGAGGTGATCTCTTAGTACCCAAAGCATTGGAGTGGAGGGATCGACATCTGCCCGCAGTTGTTTTCCATTAATGTTGAGATTAAAAGTTTCCATGCGTTTATTATTTATAACTAAATACTTAAACATTTGATTGTTAGTGAAAGTTCAATTTGAAAACTGTTATTTAACCAAAAATCAGCTGACATTTCGCCTCCAAATTCAGCCAGGGTTACCGGCTAATAGATCATGAGAAAGTAACAGATTATTTTACAGGAATTTGATGTATTTTTACATCTATGTTAAAAGAGTCGGGAAATAAATCTCATTGGATTTTAAGTGATTTATTTAGCTTGAATTATTTATAAACCTAGTTAAGATGCTATATTCCTTTGTGTTAATTTGTGCTGTACTTTGTGTTCCCCGTCCGAACGGACTTCGTCCGGGCGGGCTTCGTGGTAAAAAAAAAGCTTAACCACAAACCTGCCTGCCGGTAGGCAGGGGCGCACTAAGGATTACACAAAGGTTCACAAAGGTTTA
>JANNKF010000321.1:0-1833 GCA_031396165.1 Bacteroidales bacterium
GGTTTATTCCCGTTTTGATTGCAAAATAATAATTTTTTGGGTTTTTAATTTTTATTTTGGCGTAATATATCACTCTTAAAAATTTATTTTAAGAAGGAAGTACTAATGTTAGAGAATTTCCTGATATATTATAGGAAGTCAGATGGTACTACCAGGAAGAAGATTCCTGGTGGCATTTTTACCGAAAATTTCGATTTGGAGAATGGTCCTGCTTCCTGCCTGATGTGGTCAGTTTATTTCGACGAAAGATGAAAAAGTCCTCTATCATTTCACCTATCAGTCTTAAAAATGTGAGAATAATGCAACTTATTCCTAAAATTATGTAACACAATATAAATAGTAAAGACATTACTTAGCATCTCAAATTCAAGGCAATTTAAAACTCAGAGAAATGAACTCAACTGAATTAAAAGGAAACTGGAATGAGCAGAAAGGCAAGCTCAAAAAGAAATTTGCAGTCTTAACGGACAATGACCTGATGTATCAGGAAGGCAGGAAAGAGGAGATGTTCGGAAGACTTCAAATCAAACTTGGCAAATCAAAAGATGAATTAATAAAGATTATTGCATCACTTTAATCTGCTTTATTGACTTTTGGAGAAGCTTGATGTTAATGCCTAAAATAGGTTAAATTGAAACTTCAGGTCCTTATTACGGTTATCCCTCAAACCACTTGAGATATAAAAGGTTTTGTCTGGCAGATCCTTACAAATTGGTAATTAAACTATTCAACCGCCTTAACAATTTGTTTTATTTTTCTCGAAATATCCTCAGGTGAAAGAATAAAGTCGATCCAACCGCTAGCTATTGCACTTATCGGCATATCGGGTTGTGATGCTGTATCAGGTTTCTGGGCAATGGTTATACCACCAGCTTCTTTTATACTACGCATAGCTTCTGCTCCATCGCCGTCATATCCAGAAACAATAACAGCTATGATTTTACCCTCCCAATGCTGGGATAAGGAACGCAGAAAAATTGTAATCACGTCGGACCATCCCTTGGGTTTTGAAATCGGCTTTAAGCGAAATTCATCATCAAGAATGTGCAAATCACGATTTTCAGGAATTATAAACACATGGTCAGGCTGGATATCAAGTCTTTCTGTGATAAGTTCGACCGGCATCTTAGTATATTGGGGGAGAATTTCATGAAGAAGGGTGGCTACAGTTCTCAAGTGATTTACGATGACGATAGCAACTCCCATATCTGCGGGTAGATTTTGAAGTAACCTGGTGTAGGCGTCGAGTCCCCCGGCAGAACCTCCTACGCAAATGATAGGAAAGTTTTTTGCAGAAATCTTATCTTTCATTGCTTTCTTAGCAGTCATGGATAATTACTTTAAAGATTGAAAATATTGTCATACATTCTCCGAAACGTCGCGTTCTTTGTGCTTACGATTTCTGCTCTAGTCATACCATCTTCGTCTAGTTGAGTAACCGCCTCCACCACCCCCAAGAAGCAGAACAATACCCAAAATAAATCCCACCCAATATAAGGAACCTGTATTGTGTTCAGCATACAAACCAATTTTCATTCCCAATAATTTTGCTATCAATGCGAAAGGGGAAATGAACCCGTGAACTATACCGTATATGAAACCATATGTCTCATTGGTTATGCCAACAGGAGCACAGGAAGTAACAAAAAACAGAACCAGCAATAATAATAGTCCAATAAATATTCTTTTGAGATTCATGATTAATATTTAAAATTTAATTTAATTACATCCTTTTTAACCTTAATTTCAATTCTTCCCTCATTTCTGATTAAGTGCACTTTACTTGATAAATTTTAACTGCACTTACCAAGTAAAAACCAGATAATAAAAAAA
>JANNKF010000338.1:0-1533 GCA_031396165.1 Bacteroidales bacterium
TTGATAATGAAATGTTTAATTAATTGGATCCCGAAAATCTGAACTGTATGGAATTTTCAAATGATTTTTTTTGTTTCTTCTTCCCTGTCTGGTCTCTGGTGCTGGCCGGATTTCTGCTGTCGTGCTTTATTACCTGGAATGCAATACCCTCAATTGTCACAGTTTCAAAAATGAAGGGGCTCAGCAAAATACCCAATGGCAGGTCGTCTCATAAGAACAATACCCCTCTCCTTGGAGGAGTGGCTGTGTTTGCAGGATTTATACTTTCAACAGTTATCATAGCCGGGGTTGGTTTGGTGCATGAGCTGAAGTATATTATTTCAGGACTGATAATTCTTTTCTTTATTGGAGTGAAAGATGATATTCTTGTTATAGACTCCAAAAAAAAACTGGCAGGTGAGATAATGGCCTCATTGCTGATAATAATTCTGGGTGATATCAGGATAGGTAATTTCCACGGTTTTCAGGGCATAGACCAGGTAAGTTATATTGTAAGTGTAATTTTCACCCTGTTTGTTTTCATCGTTATCATAAACGGATTTAACCTGATAGATGGTATAGACGGACTGGCATCTGGTGTCGGAATTGTAACCTCTATCACTTTTGGGATCTGGTTTTGGATCTCAGGTCATATCCCCTATGTTATATTCAGCTTTTCATTGGCTGGTTCGCTGATTGCATTCTTTTACTTTAACGTCTTCAGTAAAAAAAATAAAATATTCCTCGGCGACACCGGATCGCTTATTATTGGTATGGTCATGGCAATTATAGTTGTGAGGTTTCTCAAGTTCGAGGTTGGGGCAACCGGTCTGGCAAATACTCCGGCAACCACTGCTGTAGCAATAGGCATCCTTATTATACCCCTTTATGATACCATCAGGGTTTTCACTATCAGGTTGGCAAAAGGTACATCACCGTTCAAAGCCGATCGTCTCCATGTTCACCACCGTCTGCTTGAACTTGGATTAACTCACCTGCAGTCAACATCCATAATCCTCGTGGCCAACCTTCTTTTTATTGTACTCTCACTGCTCTTGAAACATATCGGTAATATGACTCTGTTCTTTATCATATTTACCCTGGCTGCATTACTCTCATATCTGCCTGTCTTCCTTGTGAACAGAAGAACCAGAGAGAGTAAAATTGAAATTGAAATTGCAACAGTCAACATAGAACATGCTTTATTGAACAAGAAGCAAGTTACGGAGAGTATTGAATCCCTTCCCTGGAACAAAAATTAATACAGTAACCTGACCTTAAGGTTTAAAGACATAAAGTCAGATGTTAAGCAGAAAGAAAGGGGCCATATATAACCCCTTTTTTGTTTTAAGTTTCTCAATCACGGCAGTATTTTGATTTCCCCATTGCTCTGTGCCCCCGTCCAAACGACTTACATTTTACTCTCTATCCCAACTACGACCTCGTTCAGTCGGGCGGGCTACGCCCTTAGTCATTCATTCTGTTCATGAACGGGAACGAAATTTACTCCAGCTCTCCATTCCCCCTCCCAAAAAAAATGCATTACCTACAAAA
>JANNKF010000439.1:0-8501 GCA_031396165.1 Bacteroidales bacterium
TTAAGGATATAGACAAGGTGCTGAATATCTAAAAAGCAGAATCTTTAAAGAAGCAGGATTTAATTTACAAAATCCTTGATCAGCAGGCTATTGAGAACACTGAAAACAAGCCTGCAAATAAACCGGAACCAGAGAAAGAGGAATCTTTTCAGGATACAAACAACCAGGATTCTGATTCTTTGCTCAGGAGAGGTAAACGGCCCAGAACACTTAAACCTATTCTGAAAAGGCCCGTTGAGTCAGTAATTAAAGTTTCACCTGACGATCTTAAGAAGCCGGATACGAGACCCGCTGACTGGAAAGCGCTGACTCCGAAAAATGAAAAGAATGAAGAGAAACCTGATCTTTTCAGAAAACCTGATCTTAATTCAGATGAGAAAAGAGCTCCTAAATGGAAAACTGAGCAGCGGCATGATGACCGACCTGAAAGAACCGACAGATTAGACAAAAAGCCTGCAGGAATGTATGAAAAGAGAAGGCCGGATCAGATTTCTGATCCTCTGGAAGCCAGTAACCATCGGATAATCAGTAATGAGATACCTGTTGAAGAGGTGAAACCGGCATCAGATCCATACTTTGGAGATATTATTATTGAATCACCTGTTAAAGAAACCGTACCAGAAGTTGTCCGTATAAAGGAAGAAAGAAGAGAAAAACCTTATGATTTTGAAGGTATAATATATAACACCGGAGTGCTGGAGATTATGCCTGACGGTTATGGCTTCCTGCGGTCACCAGACTATAATTATCTTAACTCACCTGATGATATTTATGTATCGCAGTCGCAGATAAAGCTTTTCGGTTTAAAAACCGGGGATACAATAAAAGGATCGATCAGACCTCCGAAAGAGGGTGAAAAATATTTTCCTCTTATAAAAGTAGATGAGATAAATGGAAGAAGTCCTGATTTTATACGAGACAGGGTACCTTTCGACTTTCTGACTCCATTGTTTCCCGATGAAAAATTCACCCTCTGCCAGCCTGGTGAAGGATCATTATCAGTAAGGGTAATAGATATGTTCACCCCTATCGGTAAAGGGCAACGCGGATTAATTGTAGCTCAGCCCAAGACAGGTAAAACAATTCTGCTCCAGGAGATAGCCAATGCAATAGCAAAATATCACCCCGAGGTTTATCTTATGATATTACTGATTGATGAGAGACCTGAGGAGGTTACCGACATGGCAAGAAATGTTAAGGCTGAAGTAATTGCCTCAACTTTCGATGAACCGGCAGAGCGTCATTGCCGGGTGGCAAATATTGTGCTTGAAAAAGCCAAAAGACTTGTTGAATGCGGTCATGATGTAGTTATTCTTCTTGATTCTATAACCAGACTTGCAAGAGCCTTCAATACCACAGCCCCTGCTTCAGGAAAAGTATTATCGGGGGGTGTTGATTCAAATGCACTACATAAGCCAAAAAGATTTTTCGGAGCGGCACGTAACATTGAAAACGGTGGATCTCTTACCATACTCGCTACAGCATTAACAGAGACCGGCTCTAAAATGGATGATGTAATCTTCGAGGAATTCAAAGGTACCGGTAATATGGAACTCCAGCTCGACAGGAAACTATCGAACAGAAGGATATTCCCATCGATTGATATACCAGCTTCAAGTACACGAAGAGAAGATTTGCTTCTGAATAAAACCATTCTTCAGAAAATATGGGTTCTCAGAAATTTCCTCACCGACATGAATTCGGTAGAGGCTATGGAATTCCTGCGTGACAGGCTTTTACAGGCCAAGTCGAATGAAGAATTCCTAATTTCGATGAACGGAGGATAACAAAGCAATATTTTTTATAATTTTGCACTCGATTTTGAGAATATTCGTTTAAATCAAATATATATAAATCACAATGGGAACAAAAAAATTTATAACATGCGACGGCAACCAGGCCGCTGCGCATGTGGCATATATGTTTAGCGAGGTCGCTTGCATATATCCTATCACACCTTCCTCTACGATGGCAGAATTCATCGATGAATGGGCTGCCAGCGGATTAAAAAACATTTTCGGGGAACAGGTTAAAGTGGTTGAAATGCAATCAGAAGCCGGAGCTGCCGGTGCATTACACGGTGCACTGCAGACAGGAGCTCTATGCACAACCTATACCTGCTCACAGGGATTACTTCTTATGATTCCTAATATGTATAAAATAGCCGGAGAGCTTCTCCCTGCTGTTTTTCACGTAAGCGCACGGGCAGTAGCTTCTCACGCTCTTTCAATATTCGGTGACCACAGCGATATTTATGCAACACGTCAGACTGGTTTTGCCATGCTTGCCAGCAGCAGTGTTCAGGAAATTATGGACCTTGCAGGAGTTGCACACCTTTCAGCAATAAAATCAAGGATTCCTTTTACACATTTCTTTGATGGCTTCCGGTCATCACATGAAGTTCAGAAAATCGAATCTCTGGATATGGAAGACCTGAAGAAACTTATAGATATCGATGCGCTCAAAAAATTCCGCGAAAATTCTTTGAATCCTGAACATCCCGTAACAAGAGGAACTGCACAAAACCCTGATATTTTCTTCCAGGCAAAAGAAGCAGTGAATAAATTTTACGAACCAATCCCGGATATCGTAAACTCCTATATGGGTGAAATTACTAAACTTACAGGAAGAGTATATAAGCCATTCAACTATTATGGAGCACCAGATGCAGAGAATATCATTGTTGCAATGGGTTCAATTTCCGAAACAACAAAAGAAACAATCGACTACCTGGCGACTAAAGGAGAAAAAGTTGGATTGATTACAGTACACCTTTATCGTCCTTTCTCTGCAAAATACTTTTTCGATGTATTGCCGAAGTCTGTTAAAAGAATAACAGTACTCGACAGGACAAAAGAATCCGGGGCAAACGGGGAACCTCTTTACCTCGACGTAAAAGAGATGTTCTACGATAAAAATAACAGACCACTTATTGTAGGTGGCCGTTACGGGCTAAGCTCAAAAGACACAACACCAAGTATGATTCTCTCTGTTTTTGAGAACATGAAACTAAAAGAGCCAAAGAATCAATTTTCTGTGGGTATCAATGATGATGTTACGTTCCATTCGTTACCGGTACTTCCCGAAATAAACGTGGCTCTTCCGGGCACTTATTCAGCTAAGTTTTACGGTCTTGGTTCTGACGGGACTGTCGGAGCAAATAAAAACTCAATTAAAATCATCGGCGATTCTACCGATAAGTATTGTCAGGCATATTTTGCATATGATTCAAAGAAATCAGGTGGTATAACAACTTCACATCTTCGTTTCGGCGATAAGCCGATACGTTCACCATATCTCGTTAACACACCAGACTTTGTTGCATGTCACGTTCCTTCATACCTCACCAAATATGATATGCTTAAAGGTCTCAAGAAAAACGGGACCTTCCTTCTGAACTCGATCTGGGATGTTGAGAGTACAAAAAAACATCTTCCGGATAATATGAAGAAATATATGGCTGAAAATCACATAAATTTCTACACAATCAATGCAACACTTATTGCTGAAGAGCTTGGCCTGGGTACCCGTACCAATACTATCATGCAGGCAGCCTTTTTTAAAGTAGCCAATGTTATTCCTTATGAGAAAGCTGAATCAGAGATGAAGCATGCTATCTATAAGAGTTACGGGAAGAAAGGTGAAGACGTAGTGAATATGAACTACGCTGCTATCGACAAGGGAAGTGCGGTTGAAAAGATTGAGATTCCTGCGGAGTGGGCAAAAATAACAGTCAAAAAAGCTGTTGATACCCGTGATATTCCGGAATTTATTCGTGAAGTAATGGAGCCAATTAACTGTATGAAAGGTGATGATCTTCCTGTAAGCGCATTTGCTGGCCGGGAAGATGGCACATTCCCATCTGGTACATCACAGTACGAAAAACGTGGTATTGCAGTAAATGTTCCTGAATGGCAGCCTAAGGAGTGTATTCAGTGTAACCAGTGTTCATATGTATGTCCTCACGCTTCTATACGTCCATTCCTTATAACTGAAGAGGAACTGGCTAATGCACCGGAAGGAACCCAGACTATACAGGGAATACCAGGAGCTCTGAAAGCTTTCAAATTTAAAATACAGGTAAGTGTCCTTGATTGTACAGGTTGTGGCAACTGTGCCGATGTTTGTCCTTCAAAGAATAAGGCATTGATAATGAAACCACTTGAGACACAAGCTTCTGAGATCGATCGCTGGACTTACATGCATGAGAAAGTGGGCTATAAAGATACTGTTGTAGATAAGTTTGTTAACGTTAAAAACAGCCAGTTTGCACAGCCATTGTTTGAATTCTCAGGCGCCTGCGCAGGTTGCGGTGAAACGCCATACATCAAATCCATCACCCAGCTTTATGGTGACAGGATGATTGTTTCAAACGCTACCGGTTGTTCATCGATCTATGGCGGCTCTGCTCCTTCTACTCCATATACACATAATATTAAAGGAGAAGGTCCTGCATGGGCAAATTCACTCTTTGAGGATAATGCTGAATACGGACTCGGTCTGGCACTTGGTGCAAATAAACTGAGAGATCGCATCGCACTCAGGATGAATGTTGCGTTGAAGGCAGGTGCTGTAAACGGTGAAACAAAACCAGCTTTTGAAGAGTGGCTTAAGGTTAAAGACAGCGCTGAAGCTTCAAGGGGAGCATCTGCAAAAGTTATTGAAGCTTGCACAAAAGATAAATCTGAAGTAGCAAAAGAGATATTAAGTCTTAAGCAGTATCTGATTAAAAAATCGCATTGGATATTTGGTGGTGACGGCTGGGCATATGATATCGGATATGGTGGCCTTGATCATGTTCTCGCATCAGGGGAAGATGTAAATGTCCTTGTTCTCGATACAGAAGTTTATTCAAATACCGGTGGTCAGTCATCCAAGTCAACACCTGCAGGTGCAGTTGCAAAATTTGCTGCTTCAGGAAAGAAAATCCGTAAGAAGGACCTTGGAATGATGGCGATGAGCTATGGTTATGTATATGTAGCTCAGGTAGCAATGGGATCAAATAATGCGCAGTACTTCAAAGCTATTAAAGAAGCTGAAGCATATCCCGGACCATCACTCATCATAGCATACTCCCCATGTATTAACCATGGTTTGAGAGATGGTATGGGAAGAACACAGGGTCAGACTAAACTTGCAGTTGAAGCCGGCTACTGGCATACCTACAGATTCAATCCGTTGCTTGAAAATGAAGGAAAGAACCCATTCACACTCGATTCAAAAGAGCCCGACTGGTCGAAATTCCAGGATTTCCTTCACACTGAAGTCCGCTATACGTCACTGGTAAAAGCTTTCCCTGATGAAGCCAGGATTCTTTTTAAAGCTGCTGAAGAGAATGCAAAATGGAGGTACAATTCTTATAAGCGGCTTGCGGCTATGGATTATGCTCCTGTAGAAACAGAAGTTAAAACAGAATAACAATTCACTGAAAATAAAAGAGTCATCCGAAGGGGTGGCTTTTTTTTTACCGTAGGGAAATCGTATTGGCCGTAGGGACACGCTTTGGACGATGGAAACGTTGTGGCATGTCCATACACGCCATGACTGATGGACACGCCATGGCGTGTCCCTGCAATTTACCTACATTTTATTGGTAGGGTCATGCCATGGCATGACCCTCATGGCATGACCCTTATCATGGTTGGGTGATTGGTTTTTCCTCTATTATTCTTACTTTTGTTGCTTGTTTTAAACTATGGGACGTATAATAGGCATAGACTATGGTACAAAACGGATCGGACTCGCGGTAACTGATCCTATGAAGATCTTTGCTTCTCCGCTGACCACAATAAGTACAAAGGATTTTGATACTTTCATTGAAACCTATCTGATGAGCGAAGATGTAGAAGCATTTGTAATCGGATATCCTGTTCAAATGAACAACTTACCAAGTGAAACTGTTAAATACGTTAATCCTTTTATAAAAAAACTTAAGAAAAAATATCCCGAAATACAGATACATCTCGCTGATGAAAGGTTTACATCACAAATGGCTTTTCAGACAATGATAGACGGGGGAGTGAAAAAAAAAGAGAGACAGGATAAATCTATGGTGGATAAGATAAGTGCTTCTATTATACTCAGGTCGTTCCTCGACAACAAATCATATAAAAAGTAAAAATATAACAAGAATGATTTACCCTATAGTAATATATGGACATCCGGTTTTAAGAAAAGTGGCGGCAGAAATCGATAAAGATTATCCGGGACTCGACCAATTAATTTCTGATCTCTTTGAGACAATGTATTACTCAGAAGGACTCGGACTTGCAGCTCCGCAAATAGGAAAGTCAGTGAGAATTTTTGTGATTGACGGGAAACCGGCTGCCGAAGATGAACCTGCTCTCGCTGAATTTAAAAAAGTTTTTATTAATGCTCATATTACAGAGAAAAGCGATGATCTTGTACCTATGAACGAGGGTTGCCTGAGCATCCCTAACCTGAGAGAAGAGGTTCTTCGTGAATCAAGGATCAGGATCAATTATTACGATGAAAACTGGGTAAATCATGATGAAGTTCACACAGGGTATAAAGCCAGGATAATCCAGCATGAATATGATCATCTCGATGGCATAATGTTTACAGATAAGGTAAGCCCGCTAAGAAGAAGACTGCTGAAAAGCAAGCTGACAGCGATCAGTAAGGGAAGGTTTGAGGCTGACTACAAGACTATACTGCCGGGTCAGAAAATTAAGTAAAAAAGTGTCTAAAGTGCTTAAAGTACTTAACCTATTTGTTGGTTATTAAGAACTTTAGACACTCCGGACTTTAGGCATTCCAAACTTTTTCATATCTTTATGTAGTCTCCAAAGTTGCGGACTGTGCTACATAAAGAAATTCCTCTTCTTCGAATTGGCCTGCCGTTATGTGCCGGAATTATTTCAGGCCTTTATTTCAGACCGGATATTTTTTTCCTGTCAGCAGTTGCTTTAGTTATTGTCCTGGGGTTTCTGGTAAGTTTACGTTATAATAAGTGTCAAACAAACACTTTATTTGGTTTGATGCTCACTATGTCTCTTTATTTCTTGGGCTTCCTTCTCTATCAAAACGAAAAAACAAGTTTGTCTGATCTGAATCCTGAAACATCATTATTTAGTTGTACCCTAACGGATTACCCTGTAGAAAAGGAGAACAGCTTTCTTTTGAAAGTAAAACTTCACAGCAGGAAGAGCTCAACCGGAATTGAGAATGTTAAGGGGTCTATCTTACTTTATAATAAGAAAGGTGCATCAATACAGACACTTCTGCCCGGCGACATACTTGCTGTAAGATGTACTCCCGTCGAAATAGTGAACAGAGGTAATCCATTCGAATTCAACTACAAATTCTTCATGGAAAACCAGGGAATAAGATATTATGCCTTTACAGCAGGAACCGATATCTCATTAATCAAACAACCCGTGAACAGGAAACTGGTACACAGGGCCCTTATTATCAGGGAGAAAATTATCGGGATGTATAAGGAAAGAGGGATTACTGGTAATAATCTGGCAATTGTATCGGCTGTGATACTGGGACAGAAAAACATGCTCGATCAGGAACAAAAACAAAACTTTATACGTGCAGGAGTTATGCATGTAATGGCAGTCTCGGGCCTTCATGCCGTAATTCTGAGTATGTTCATATTCAGCCTGCTGTTTTTTCTCAAAGGAAAGTACAGCATCATAAGGGTTATAATAACTATACTTTTTCTCTGGTCATTTGCATTTGTTACAGGGCTCACCCCGTCTGTAATGAGAGCCACAATAATGTTCACATTCATTCAGGCCGGAACTCTTATGAAACGGAGAGTTAACGGAATAAACTCAGTTCTGGCTTCGGCAGTTGTTCTTATACTTATCAGACCATCAGTAATATTCGATGCAGGATTCCTTCTCTCCTACTCAGCAGTTATTTACATTATTTGTTTTTACCAGGAGCTCTATCAAAAGTTACTGTTTAAGAGCTGGCTGAATGACAAAATCTGGCAATCAGTTGTTGTCACAATCGTTGCACAAGCTGGCACTCTTCCGTTAACTATTATGCTATTCAACAGGTTCCCGGCATACTTTATCGTGACAAATGTTATAATTGTACCTCTGTCATCACTGCTGATAGTAATTGGCTGTATTGTTCCATTGCTATACCCGATTCAGATTATTTCGGCCTTTATTGCAAAAATTCTGAATTTCCTTACAGGATTGACCGAAAAGCTTACCGCTATTGCTGCTGATCTACCGGGATCGGGGATAGAAAATATAGGAATGACACCTGTTCAATGTATTTTTCTTACAATTACGATCTTCCTTGGAACTTATTATCTTCTGCACAGAAAAACTTTATCTGTCCGTTACCCTGTTGTGTTTTTTTTGATATTTGTCAGTACAGGAACAATCAGCGAATTAGTTGTAAGGAAAAGCAATGAATTAATTGTATACAATACTCCCGGATCGACAACGATCGGAATCAGAACAGGAAAAATACTGAATATTTATACCGATACTTCGCTTATAAGACCGGAG
>JANNKF010000335.1:0-2438 GCA_031396165.1 Bacteroidales bacterium
AGTAGGTAGTTCTGAAGGAGCTATTACTGGATGGTCATTCCAAAAATCAATGCCTGTTATAAACAAAATTCAGATATCTGATCACTCAGTTCTGACTCCAATACCTTCAATTTATCAGGCTGGACAATGGGCTTACAGTCCGGCAGGAGTGCCAATGTCAGTTTTAACCGGTAAACTTGCTGCTGACCGGGTATTAAAACGAATGAAGAATTTCAGAAAAACATAATGCCCTGAAAGAAAAAAACCAAAATAGCTAATCCCAAAATTCTGAAAATGATACAAGTAAGGTCTGTCTCGAAATCCTTTGGAAATATTGAAGCTGTAAAGAATGTGAGTTTCACTATTGACAAAGGAGAGATCTTTGGCATTTTGGGTCCAAACGGTGCGGGAAAGTCGACCATTGTAAACATATTAAATACCCTGGTTAAACCCGACAAGGGAGATGTAATTATAGATGAGGTCAATATCAGGAACGATGGAAAAAATATTAAACTAATAATGGGAGTTGTCCCACAGGAAATCGCCCTGTATGAAGAGCTTACAGCATATGAAAACATGATGTTCTGGGGGGGATTGTATAATATCCCAAAAGCAGAACTTAAGGCAAGTGTCAACCGGACATTGGATATGGTGGATCTTTCGAACAGGAAAAATGACAGGATTAAATCCTTTTCAGGAGGAATGAAGAGAAGGATCAATATTGCATGCTCCCTATTGCATAACCCTAAGATCCTTGTGCTCGATGAACCGACAGTCGGTGTTGATCCCCAGAACAGAAACCATATTTATGAGTTAATTGAGAGATTAAACAGCGAAGGGATGACCATCATTTATACTACTCACTACCTTGAAGAGGCAGAAAGGTTCTGCAAAACAATTGCAATTATAGATGTTGGCCGCATAATTGCACAAGGAACACTTAAAGAATTAAGAGGACTCGTTGATGTCAAAGATATGGTAACAATTAAACTGGCTGACATGAATGATGAAACAATATTCAGGATTAAATCATCAGACCTGCTATTCGGATTTGACAGTACCTCAAATTCCCTTAAAGTGGAGTGCGATAATATAAGTAATGAAATCTCAGGAATTATCAGCAGTGTTGAGAATGCAGGTGGCGTAATAGAAACAATCTATACACAGAGGATTAATCTGGAGTCGGTATTTTTAAAATTAACAGGGAAAGAATTAAGAGATTAAATTATGCTTAAACTATTCAAGAAAGATCTTAAAATATTTTTCCACGATCAGCGCTCTGTGATTCTCACATTTCTGCTTCCTTTAATTTTAATAACCCTTTTTGCATTCGCATATGGAGGTATTGCAGGATATGATGGTCGTTCTGAACCTGTTAATTTGTTGGTTGCCGATCTGGATCAGACCAATTCTTCAATAGAAATTGTCAATAAGATTGATTCCCTTGAAGATATGAGAATTTCTACTTCTGATTCCCTTCGGTCAAAAGACCTGGTTATAAAAGGGAAATATGCTGCTGCTTTAATAATTTATAAAGGTTTCCAGGATTCACTGGAGGTCGGAAACTCAATGCCAATTGAGCTAATATATGACAGGTCGCGTGAAACGGAAATTGGTATTATTCAACAGCACTTAATCAGTACTTTAATGAGCTCAACAGGCAAAATAATTGTAAAAAAAAGTATTGAGAACTACCTTCAGGATCATTTCCCCGAAATCGACAAAAATGTCAGGGAGAATATACTTCGAACTGCTGTAAAAGATGATAATAAAAAGATATCTGTAAAATGGACTTCAATAGTTGGAGAAGGGAATGACACCAAACTAGGTCTGATACAGGCAGTTGCAGGCACAGCTATTCTAATGTTACTGTTCAGCGTTGCAGGAGTGGGTACCAGCATATTAGAAGAAAAGGAAAATGGAACAATCAACAGATTGTTGTATTCACCATTGAAGGGTAGTACAATACTTTATGCAAAAATGTTATTCGCTTTTTTTATCTCAATACTACAACTCACTTCCATGTTCCTTTTTGCCGGGCTTATATTCAAAATGGATTTGGGTGTCAATATTCCCGCGCTAATTTTAATGATAATAGCAACAGCTTTTGCTGTATCAAGCCTGGGTATTTTCCTGGCGGCTATAGCAAAAACACGACAACAAGCTCAAAACCTTAGTACAATTATTATTCTAATCATGTCGGCAATAGGTGGAAGTATGATCCCTCTGTTTATAATGCCCTCAATACTGCAAAAGATTGCTCTTCTCAGTGTAAATTATTGGGGAATTCAGGGGTTTTATGACATATTCTGGAGGGCACTACCATTAGAAGTGATTCTTCCAAGAATACTCATATTAATGAGCATTGGTATTATTATGACGTCAGTTTCTATCCAGTTGTTTAAGAAAAGATTATGAAGCAGTTTAACTTTGTTATGTCCAAAACAGTTATAAAAAAT
>JANNKF010000001.1:0-3257 GCA_031396165.1 Bacteroidales bacterium
AAGCGAAGTTTTAAAACTTCGCTTAGCAAATTAATAATGCATAAACACAAATAAATGATAAATATCAATACACTAAACATGAAAGCTAAATTACTGACAGCCACATTGCTACTATCTGTTTTGTTAACATGCTCATTGAGAGCCGACGAAGGAATGTGGATTCCTTTACTTATCGAAAAGTACAATATAAAGCTGATGCAGGAGAAGGGTTTTAAGCTTTCTGCTGAAGATATTTACAGTGTTAATAAGGCATGTATGAAGGATGCTGTACTGATTTTTGGGGGAGGCTGCACTGGTGAGATTATCTCAGGTGAAGGTCTTCTTATTACAAATCATCATTGCGGTTATGGCCAGATACAGGAACACTCGAGTCTTGAAAATGATTATCTCAGGAATGGTTTCTGGGCAATGTCACGGAAGGAAGAACTTACAAATCCCGGCCTCACTGTAACAATTTTAAAAAGGATGGAGGAAGTTTCATCCGCCGTTTTAAATGGAGTTAGCGACGAAATGAGTGCTGACGATCGTGTTAAACGTATAAATACGAATATCGCAGAAATTCAGAGAAAGGCAACGGACGGTACAGGTTACAGTGCAAGTGTCAGGCCATTTTATATGGGCAACCAGTATTTTCTCTTTGTAAATGAAACATTCAGGGATATAAGACTTGTTGGTGCTCCTCCTTCTGCAATCGGTAAATTCGGAGGTGAAACTGATAACTGGATATGGCCGCGTCATACAGGCGACTTCTCAATGTTCAGGATTTATGCCAATAAAAATAATCAGCCGGCAGAATATTCAACCGATAATGTACCGTACAAACCTGCTTATTTTTTCCCAATCTCACTCAAGGGTGTTAAGGAGGGGGATTTCACAATGGTATTTGGTTATCCCGGTTCAACGGCCCAGTATGTTCCTTCGTATCATATAGATATGGTCAAAAATTATATAAATCCTAAGATAATTGGAATACGGACCAAAAAAATTGAGATTATGGAGGCGGCAATGAATTCTGATCCGCTGATTAGGATCCAGTATTCAGCCAAGAAATCAGGTATTGCTAATTCATGGAAGAAGTGGCAGGGGGAGATTCTGGGCCTCGACAAGATGAACACAATTGCAAAAAAGGAGGCATTTGAGGCAGGTTTTACAAAATGGGTTGATGGCGATGCTGCCAGAAAAACAAAGTATGGTGCTATATTGCCTTCATATAAAGAACTTTACACTTCATTAAGGGAATATAGTCTTGTTAATAATTTCACAAATGAGGTATTTGGCGGAGCGGAGTCTTTCAGTCTGGCAAGAAGCATTAAAGGACTTGCAGAGTTAGTAGAAAAGAATTCTTCTGACGATGTGATCAGTACTACAAAAATCAACATTCTGACTTCTGCAAAAGAGTTCTTCAAGGATTATAACAGGGACACCGATAAGAAGCTTTTTGTAGCCGTAATGGAATTATATGGTGAAAACATTGATTCAAAATGGCTAACCCCGGAATATTTAAAATTCAAAAGTTCATGCAAAGGTGACTTTGCCTCGGCTGCTGAAAAAATTTATGTGAAATCCGTTTTTACAGATGAAGAAAGATTCAGGTCTTTTGTTAATTCCTTTAATAAGTCTTCTGTAGCAAAGGTGAAGAAGGACCAGTTTTATCGTCTTGCCACCAATGCTTTGGATTTTATAGCAAATAAAGTAAGAGGAGAACTCTCCCGCATAAATTCAGAAATACAGAAACTCAATAAGGTCTATATGACAGCTCAGATGGAATATGAGTCACTTAGAGTTTTTTATCCTGATGCTAATTTTACACTCAGGGTTACTTATGGGAATGTAGGTGGCTATAAATCGAAAGATGCGGTGTATTTCACTCATTATACAACACTTAAGGGAATAATTGAAAAGGATAACCCAGCCATTTTCGATTATGATGTACCCGATAGGCTAAAAGAGCTTTATGCAAAAAAAGATTATGGAAGATATACCCAGGATGGAGAAGTGCCGGTTTGTTTTATTGCAAATAACCACACAACGGGAGGGAATTCCGGTAGTCCAGTGTTGAATGCCGATGGCCAGCTTATAGGAGTTAATTTCGACAGGGCCTGGGAGGGTGTAGCAAGCGATATGTCCTTTAATCCCGATCAAAGCCGCAACATCAGTCTCGATATAAGATACGCGCTCTTTATTATCGACAAATTCGCTGGTGCAGGATACCTGCTGAATGAAATGAGGATCGTTGAATAGAAAACTGAAGAAGAAATAAGAATGATGAACAAACGAATTAAGAATTAAGAAGTAGTAAAAGCTTCTGCATTCAGATTTCGTTTGTTCTGCGTTCTTACTTCACCTATTCTGTTGGCGCCGTCCCGATAGCAATCGGATTGTAATCGGTGACTTGAGTGGCACGAGTTACAAACTCGCGCCAGCGGCTAACTTGTTGATTATTAACGTATCTGAGCCACACCCAGAATTTAGGCCCCCTTCAGGGGGCAGGCCTTGCTTCGGCAAGGCCGGGGGCTCAAAACCGGATTGTGTATTTAGCTTTGATTCTCGCCTCATAAACCTCTGGTTTAAAGCGTTCCAGGGGATCGATCAGCGGTGAGTTGAAGGTCAGGAAAATCTCTTTTCCGGGCCTTATTATCCACTGAAGCCTCGATTGCCAGCCAATTGTTTCGGTCTGATTTTCATACTGTGCAAAATTGTACCATGACAAATTCGGACTGAAAAGAAAATTCAGATTGAGCCTGTAGATCTGCGTAACAAAGCTCCCATCAGGCAGGTCAACCCATTTTCTGTCAGATTCCATTCCTATATAAACAGGAACAATTATCTTATAACCTGCCTGCAAAAGCCAGTCTGTACGTTTCCCGGAATAAAATGAACCAATCCCGATTTTTGTGCCGGCCCAGAAATTCCTTCGTTTTGCCGAGGTAAGCGTCAGCGATTTTCTCCAGAAAGTATATTTGTCTGCCGGAATTATAAAATTGCCGAAAATGTGAAAATCACTGGTAAGCAACTCGTATTGATACTGAGCTGATAATGATACGAGATCGCCACTCAGGAATATTATATCCGAAATGTTGAAGTCCATCTGTGAAGTCAACAAACCACCATTTTTAAGATCTGAAATAAATGCATATTTCATACCTGATTTTATTTGCATTACCGGAGAATTCTTAGGTCTGGGCCCAACACCGATACCTCCGTAAAAATTACGGATGTTCCTGCGCGGAATAAAGCCGAGCCCCGGAGTAAAATCT